>JBLIOB010000288.1:0-5422 GCA_047639575.1 Parvicellaceae bacterium | reverse complement strand
ACTGGGGGATATAAAACGATTTAATAACCTCGACCAGTTAAGTAATTATGTAGGGCTCGTGCCCTCGTCGAACAATAGTGGCAACCGGGTCAGCCAAACTGAATTGACCACCCGGGGACACAAACAATTAAGGACAATGCTCATCGAAGCAGCCTGGACCTCAATCAACACCGACCCAGCGATGGCTCAAAAATATGGCCAGCTCAAAAAACGGATGCTTGGCCAACAGGCCATCGTCAGTGTTGCTAGAAAATTACTGAACCGGGTCCGTTACGTCTTGCTTCATGAGCAGGATTATCAAAAAGGTATAGAGGCTTAAAACCTCAAAGAAGGACCAAGCGCTGAATGCCTCCTGCGGCCGGAGATTTATATCCTATTTCTCCTGGACCGCCTCGTTTAGTTTGCGCCCTTCAACTTTTCCTTAAAAGGTTCCTGCGGCAGTTTACTGACCGCCAAAAGGAGGTTCGGTAAAAGTTATCTGTACCAATGTCTTTAACCTTTGACGCAAAGGTAAACCCGCCCTGGAGTGCGTCAAGGTTATACAAGCGTCCGAACACCTTCGTCTTCGCTAAAGCTACGACGAAGCTGCCCGGCCGACCTTGACCCAATCCAGGGCTAACGTTTTATTGGTGGCTTAAGAGGTGAAACACCCGAAAAAGTGTTAAAGTTGGGGCTTAACAGTACTTTTTTATTAAAGGAGAATATTATTTTCCCCTTCCCTCTCTTTTTGTTCTGAAAAAATGTATCTTAAATGTTTCAATTTGTAATCATTGCCAAACATTAAAACACATTTAAAAAACTTACAACTATGGATTTTTCTGTCTTAATGCTCCGAAGTAATAACAATCTCATTAAATTAGTCTTTTTAGTTTTATTAATTTTTTCTTCTACTATTGCTATTTCTCAATGCAATACTGTTACTATTACCTGGCCCCTTACTAGTGATTTGAGTGGTAACTCCTCTGACAATTCGTTGATTACTGCCAATGACATTTCTTTTGAAGGATCAATGTCTGTAACTTCGACAACTGGTAATGGGTCTGTTTTCGAAGGATGGAATATCACAAATATCAATGGAAACAACAAAACAATTGCTGGAATTACAATTCTGAATGGTCAAGGTGTTTGTAGTGTGGATGTTGTTTCTGGTTCGTTTCAAAGACAAGATGATTTAGAATCCCCTAACC
Source organism: Parvicellaceae bacterium (assembly GCA_047639575.1). Taxonomy (GTDB): domain Bacteria; phylum Bacteroidota; class Bacteroidia; order Flavobacteriales_D; family Parvicellaceae; genus JBLIOB01. The sequence continues at coordinate 4,235 of JBLIOB010000288.1, read as the reverse complement.
AATTTGATTTTGAAAGAGAGAATCCGATAAATAATGCTCATTCTGACTGTGGTCCTTCAATCCCTGTTAATGATACTATCCAGACGATTGTAGGCTATACCCCTTGTTCTTGGCCTGTGTGTAGTGTCGATAAGGATGATAATAATCAAACAACCTGGCGTGTCAGATTAAAGGGAGTTGGTGGCAATGCAGGTTCTCTTGGAGATCCAGTGTTGATTAAAGATCTTACTTTAACTATTAAAATTTGTGATATTCCTGTTTCGGGAAACAATGCTCCTGAACCAGATTTATCTATTAATAGTACTGAATGTTCTGGAATTAACACCCATAATGGAGAGGTTGATCTTACGGTAAATAACCTTATTGATTTGTGCGATCCAGTTTCTTACTTATGGAGTGATGGATCAACAACAGAGGATATAACTGATTTATGTCCTGATACATATTCTGTAACTGTTTCTGATGTGCTTGAATGTACTAGTACTTCTAGTGTAGTCGTGGGAGGTTCTGTAGAGTGTTGTAATGGACCTTTGCCTGTAGAGCTAATATCTATCTCCAGTTTTTTGAAAGATAAATCAGTTGTTCTTAAATGGGAGACAGAAAGTGAAACTGATAATCTTGGGTTTGATGTATTAAGAAGTAAAGATTTTACTTCTTGGGAATCATTAGGCTTTGTTGAAGGACAAAGGACGACTTTAGAAAAAACAACTTATGAATTTGAAGATCGTATACCTTTATATGGAGATAATTATTATCGTCTAAAGCAATTAGATTTTGATGGGCAATTTCAGTATTCTGAAATCATGCATCAGCATGTTAAATTTTTAGACAAAGAAGATATTAAAGTTCGGGTTTTTCCTAATCCTGCAACAAAGAAAACAACTGTTCAACTTACTAATTATAATCAAGATAAAGTCAAAATATCTCTTTCTAGTTTAAATGGGATTAAGGTTTGGGAAAGAGTCTTTAATTCTGGAGAAATGCCAGAGTTTTGGTCACATGAATTTGAATTAAAGCCTAATATTTATTTAGTAAAGATTCAGATGAAAACACATACGATTTTCAAAAAAATTATTGTAATTAATTAAGATTAGAAATTTGCAGATTGACTAAACTAAATAAGTAACATCCACTTATTCTAAAATACGTTTTTGAATTTCTGTAAATCCACTTCCTCTTTGATTTAGATAGCATCTAACGCTTTTGGTATGTAGCGTCTCTCGACGAAGGAGAGACATGCTATCATCACCTATTGTTAGGTCTCGTTCTCTTTTTGTTAAAAATTATATCTTTTTGAGAAATTCGTTGGCTTCTTGGAGTTCTGGTCTTTGACTTTCAGTTCCTTCAGTTAATCTAATCAAATTTTCAAAATACATTGTTGCCTTCTTTTCCGCGCCACTTTCTTTTGCAGCTATAGCTGCTCCATAAATGCCGTTAAACCGATTAGGATGAACTTGTAAATTTTTTTCGTATGCTTCCAAGGCTTCAGAGGATTTATTCATGGCCAGTAACATGTCTCCCAAAAGTTCATCAGCAGGCAGAATTTCGCCAGGGGTGACTGGGTGTTTACTTGTATTGTTCTCCATTTCTGAAGCTTCTTTCATAAGTGCCAGTCCTTCTTCAGGCTCATCATTTTCAAATTTCATCCAAGCTTGCGCCGCCTTAATTTGGATCATAACTTGATTCGCCTTATATGAATCATTTATATCTATAAGATCCTGCCTCAATTTTTTGAGTATAGTTATTTCTTCTTCAGCAGCATTAAAGTCATTATTATGTGCAGCACCAAGTGCTCTACCAAAATGCAGTATAGCTTTCTGCCAGGGGAATTTCTCCCACTGTATTTCAGAAGAATGCAAATTGAGTTGAGCCGCTTCTGACCAATTTCTATTTTCAAGAGCCATCCTTGCTGGGATAGCCGCAAAAGGATATGCGACGGCCCAAATACCTGCTGGATTAACTTCTTGCATTGTTTTCACGTATTGGTACTGTTCATTAGCTTTTGAATTATCTCCTTTTTGTAAATACGCATATACTAAATAATCTATGGCATGAACCTCTTGAAACCAATATCCTTTTAGTCCTGCAGATTCAACATAGCATTGAGCTGAAGATGCTGAGTTTAAATTGGATTGAATGGATTCTTCCCATAGACCGAGTCGTGTAAATATATGAGATGGCATATGTTGTGCGTGTGAGGAAGCAGGTGCAATCTCTGCGTAACGTCTGGCTGTTGACAATGCCTTTGGAGCCAATACTGGATTATCATAGTTGTGAATTATATAATGTGCAATTCCAGGATGGTTAGGTTGTTCAGCTGAAAGGGATTCTAAAATTTTTCCAGCTTTCCTTTGATTAGTATAATTATCATCTGATGGGTCTGCAGTAGAATTTAAAGCCAAAGCATAAAATATTGCTGCTTCTGTATCCTCCTTAGAATTTTTATAAATACTCTCCATTTGCTTTTCATATTTTAAAGCTCTGGTTTTGTGGTCAAGGTTTTTCCAGTCTTCATAAAAAGAGTGAATAGCATTGATATACATTTCTTCTTTGGGTGATTTTGAAAGGCTTTGTGCTATATTGACGAGTTTGGAACCCTTTTCTAATTCTTGATTTTTTGGTGCACTCCAAAGAGCGTGGTAAATACTCATAGCTACTCCCCAATAAGCCATTGCACATTCAGGGTCTGCGTCAATTACTTGAACAAATGCTTTTTCTGCTTCGCCATATTCAAAAGAGTGTAGAAGAGAGAGAGCAAGGTCAAAAGTTTCTCGTACAGAGTTTTTACAGGCGAGTGAAAAGCTAACCTCTCCAAATTTTTTGCCACTGCACAATATTATATCTCCTCTTAACAGGTCAATGTTTAATAGTTCAGGATTTGGTGTGGGCTTATTATTCTGGCATCCTTGAAAACTGAAAAAGGAAGAAATGATTATTAAGAGAAAAAAAGATTGTAGTACTTTCATTTTGTTTTTATTTTATTTATTGAGACCTAACGTCAAGCTAAACGCAGTAGCGCATCAAGCTAAAACTAATCATTAATTTTCTAGCGAACAAGCATTCCGCAAAAATGGGGAAAATTTAACTTCGCTATTTTTGTGGATATGCGGAAACTTGAAAACGTTTTCGTAAACCCCGCACTGAACTAGCGCTATTGATGTTTTAGCTGGTGTTATCTTTAGCTTTTTTTTAATCTGCAGGGTGCCTACCCTGCAGTTTTTTCCGCCCACGGAATCTAGTTGAAGATAACGTGAGTGGAAACGCAGTAGCCGACCTTGTAGTACCTATAAATAAAAAATGAGCCTTAACTTTAGAGTGACAAGATATTATTAACATAACTAAAATCAAGACTCATGACCAAAGTTAAGAAAAAAATCAGTTTCGAAGGGCAGAAAATTTATGTAGGTATAGATGTGCATAAAAAGCAGTGGACTGTATGTATTTGCTTGGAACATACCAACTTCCGTCCTTTTGTAATCGCCTCGGATCCCGAATTATTAATCTCTTACCTGATCCGGGAGTTTCCAGATGGAGAATATCTATGTGCTTATGAAGCCGGGTTTAGCGGCTATGGCCTGTATGAAGCTTTATGGGAAGCTCATATTAACTGCATCGTTGTCCATGCCGCTGACATTCCTACTTCTCACAAAGAGTCCGAGTTCAAAACAGACCCAAGGGATGCCTTGAAAATTGTTAAAGCCCTGCGCAGTGGCGATCTCACAGGCATTGCCATCCCTGACAAACAATTACAGGAAGATAGGTCTCTGGTTCGCTTCCGACAACAGCTCCGCCGGGACATTGTCCGACAGAAATGTAGAATAAAATCATTGCTCGCTTTTTACAGTATTCTTCTGCCTAAAGAATGGGAGAAATCAAAATGGGCAAAAGGAATGAGAAATTGGTTATGGAACCTTAAATTATGTACCCCAGAAGGCAATAAATCCGTACATTTGCAGATGGGAATGTTGGAGTATATCAGGGGAATGTGTGCCAATACAGACAACCATCTCAAGGAATTGAGCAGAACCGACCGGCACAAAACCCAAGTCGAACTCCTAATGACAGTAGTAGGATTTGGTCGACTGCGGTCGATAGAATTTTTAGTAGAACTGGGGGATATAAAACGATTTAATAACCTCGACCAGTTAAGTAATTATGTAGGGCTCGTGCCCTCGTCGAACAATAGTGGCAACCGGGTCAGCCAAACTGAATTGACCACCCGGGGACACAAACAA
>JBLIOB010000287.1:0-5479 GCA_047639575.1 Parvicellaceae bacterium | reverse complement strand
TGCCTTTCAGCTCACGAACAGGCCTCGTAATCGCCCTGGCTGTTAACACAGCAACTATCAGTACAACAACAGGGATGAAAATCAGTCCGTAAAATATCGCTCTAATTAAATAAGTACCAGCGTTTTCCGCCAATTCAAAGTTTTCATTCATCCGAACGGTTCTTTCATCGTTTTCTTTATGAACTTCGATTATTAACCGGTCTAACCTGCTGCTAACTTGTCTTGCATTGGTCATCATAATCCCGTCTGGAGCAATTATTGAAGCTGCAAAGAACTTATTGTAAACACTGTCATAACTAGCAAGGTTGGGCAATATTTGTTGGATCTCTTGATACTCGATAAACAATGCATCAATTTCACGAAATACCGCTTCGATGGAATCCCGAACCACATTAGAAAGACTGTCTACGTTATTCATTAAGCTTGGCTTAATGTCCATTGGAATAATGGTATCCTGAATTTTTAATAACCTTCTTTTGTCTTGATGCTCACTAATTGATGCCACGGTAGCCCAACGAAGGGTTAAATCCTTAGCTTCTTCCATATTATCTCTAAGCCTTTGTAAGTCCGCAATCGCGGGGCCAGAATAATTGGAGATGAATTCATTTTCATCTATACCTACGGAAAGTGTATCAAGGTTATCTTTGGTAGTGTTGTAGGCAAGAACGAAAACAGCTACAACTAAAAATAGTAGTATTCCGAAACCGAGTCCTAATTTTCTACCAATGGTAAATCTCATTCTGTAATCGTAGTTTGCTTTTTACACTCCACGTTACTTGTCATTGTGAGAGCCCTCTAATTTAAGCAACTTTTGATTATAATACTCGAACTTTTTTTCATCGTGTAAAGAGAAGTATGCACCGGCTAGAGCCCTTATCACACCTGGGTGGTTGGGACTAATGGAGTTAGCCTTAGTCATAAACACTAATGATCTTTGCATATTGTTTACATGCTTTTCTTGTAATTCCATTACTTCCATTAGCGATAGTTCCGGCTTTGTTTCCATCAACAAATCCACTGCTAAATTGTGGTAAAGAACTCCACTATTCAGGTTGGCAATAAAATCATTTGAGTCTAATTGTAATACATCATTAAAGTATTCAATTGCCCGGTCGAATGATATTCGATTGCCATGTTTATCATCGTTATAACGATCCATATGGATTACACCAGCTTTTCTTTTAATGATTGTTTCTCTTTCTTGGTTATAGTAAGACGGGTTAACTAACCTCATTGTAATGTTGTGCTTTTCAAGTGAGCTAATCGCCTCATCTGGCTTAAATACATTTAAGTACCTAATTCCATCGTTGAAAAAGCTAATTGCTAATGCTTCAACACCCTTGATGTTGTTAGATTTAAATTCTTCTCCCTCATCTAGCTCGAGTGACTTTTTAAATGATTCAATCGATTTTGACCGAGCAGATGAAGATGGGCTTTCTTTATCAATCTGTTTGTAAACAGCTCTATAAATAAAGGCTCTTAGGTGCCAGGTATATGGCAGGTTGCCTTCAGATGAATCGGCAATTGCCTCATCAATTTCAGTCTGTGCACAAACTAGACTATCCTCTTGGTAACAAGCTAAGGCGTTCTGCCAATGCGTTCGTTGACCAAAAGAAGTGCTTACTAATAACACTAGTATCGATATGTATACGACTCTTAACATTATTCCTTTACAGCAAAGCTGGAAATCTGTTTTCCAATTACTAATTTACTCTTTTCCGCATTAATCTTGTTCAATTCGAACATGGTACGGTTACCGGGGTAAACAAAATTAATCATTGACCCATCATCTAAAAGTCCACTTTTACTTGTAATAATAAGTGTAGACGAACTTCTTAATCCCTTTTTAACAGACGGCAAAACGTCACTCTTACTTGCGCCTACATACAAAATATGACATCCTTTAATTTCACTAGCTGTTTTATATTCTATAATTTTAAATGGCTGCACTCCTCTTTTAGAAGAAGACAGCCTGCTCACTAGAATTTTATAAAGTTCGTTATCTCCATAAATTCCAATTACAAAATTTCCTGACTTAAACTCTGAAGGCCAGTCAATTTGAGTTGCAAATGAATAAAAGAACACTGCTTTTTGTGCAGCAACTGCTTTTTGAGCACTCCCTTGACTATAGCCAATGGTAGACATCCCAAATAAAACAAATGCTATAACTAAAAAACGTCTCACTTTTTACTCGATAATTGTAGATAGGTTACGCAATATAATGTTTTTTGACTTTTTCAACATACGTTTATGGTTATCAACAATGCGTTAGTTCCTATTTTTTTGACGACTAGTGCGATTTCCGTGCCAAACTAATCAATCTTCTTTTTGTTTCGCTTGATTTTACCGGATTCACTTTTGGACTTTTTCTTCTTTTTGCCGCGGTTAGTCCTGTTTTTTGCTTTTTTACGCTCTTGTTCCCGCTTAGAATACTTGAATGAATCGCGTTCTTTTTTCTTCTTTCGGTGTGCGAGGCCTTTGTTTTTCTTATTTGGCCTGAACGGATCATTTTCGTGAAGCTTTCCTTTATTTTTTCTTACAGACGATTGCTTCTTTTTATTTTTTGAACTGAACGACCCAGATGCTTTTTTGCGTTGCTTTTTTGCAACTTTTTTATTTGCTTTCTTCCCGTAATTACTAGACTTCGACCTTCTTCCAAAAGAGTCTTTTTCTTTTTTAGAAGTCTTTTCGTATTGTTTGAATCGGTATTTATCTTTCTGAGGACTTTTTTTGTCTTTGCTTTTCTTTCTATTTCCCAAGATTTTCTTGCTGGCACCTTTTTGCGCATACGTATTTATCGTAGGCGGGAGCATCAGTGTAAATGCAAGAAATATGTATAGAAAGTTTTTCAATCTTTATTTTGCCTCGTTGTTAGCAGGAAATAGCTGACTAAGGTCTCTATCAAATAAGTACAACCCGGCTTTTTCGTCTCCAATAAGCTGTAATTTATCCATAATATCACGAGCAAGAGCCTCTTCTTCTAATTGTTCAGAAACATACCATTGCATAAAGTTATGAGTGGTGTAGTCCTTTTCCGTAAGGCAAATATGAACTACGTCATTAATTTTACTCGTAACGTGAACTTCGTGCTGAAGAACAGATTTAAATACTTCAGTAACCGAGTCAAACGAAGACGGTGGTGCATCCAGTTCAGGGATGTGTGCTCGGCCACCTCTTTCATTTACAAACCTTATTAATTTTAGCATATGCTGTCGTTCTTCATCTGAGTGAGTGTACAAAAAGTTTGCCGTTCCACTCAATCCTTCTGTTTCAGCCCAAGAGGCCATTGCTAAATAAAGTTGCGAAGACTCTGCTTCTAACCTGATTTGTGCATTTATCGCTGTTTCTACTTTCTCGTTCAACATTGCATTAAAATTTTTTAGGGAGAATACAAAAATAACCGAATTCATTTATCCATAGTCCATAAATTAGACAATATACCAACAAACTATAATTCTTGAACGCGTAAGAACTGAGGTCGCCCTGTTTGTGCATACTTTATTAATAGGGCAGATTTGCTCCTTTAACCAAACAAATATTTACGATGAAAAAATTATATTCTTTATTATTTATCCTAGCGTTTGCCGGCACCGTGAGTGCCCAATGCAGCGCTAGCTTCACTTTATATGATTCTTCTGGAACTATATATGGGTTTAATACTTCAACGGGGGCAGCTTCTACTGAATGGTACGTGTTTGACCCTAGTTTTAATGTCGAAGCTACTTACACTTCGTGGGACATGATTCACACTGCTTTAGTGCCCGGTACTCCTTTACTACCTTCTGTTTACACTGTATGTGTTTACGCTTATGATTCTTTAGGTGCTTTTTGTGACTCATCTTGTCAAGCGATAACACTTATCGGTGGGGGTGGTTCAGGATCGTGCGCTGCTAGTTTTACCTCAGCGATTGATTCTTCTGGAGCAGGAGTATATTACTTTAATGGCTCAGCTTCTGGTGGGAGCGCTCCTTATACTTATTTCTGGGATTTCGGAGACGGCACGAGTGGAACCGCACTTAATGAGATCCACACGTATTCTGTTGCTGGAACTTATACCGTTTGTTTAACTATTACAGATGCTACCGGGTGTTCTAACACAACATGTAACGTGATTACAATTACATTTGGAGGTTCTGGAAGCGGTGCTTGTAATGCTGATTTTGTTGCTTGGCCTGATTCAACTGGCGGAGTATACTTCTATAACTTATCTGCAGGTTCTGGATTAAACTATGCATGGGATTTCGGTGACGGAACCACTTCTTCACTTCAAGATCCATATCACACGTACTCAGCAGCAGGAACCTATACTGCTTGTTTGCTTATTTGGGATGGTGGAACGTGTTCAGATACCACTTGCTCAACAATTACAGTTGGGGGCTCTGGAACAACGCCTCCTTGTAATGCGAATTTCATCTGGTTCCCTGATTCTGCAACAAGTACTGTTTACTTGTGGAACTTGGCTGCTGGTGGACCAGCGTCTGCGTACTTCTGGGACTTTGGAGATGGAAACACCTCTACGCTTCAGTATCCAATGCACACATATGCGGTTAACGGAACATACAATGTATGCTTAACAGTTTCTGACTTTGCATGCACAAGCACTTATTGCGACTCTATATGGGTTCCTTTAAAAGCAAGTGGGTTTACAATCAACATCGTTGCGCCAGGTGGAGCTACTGCTATTCATGAGCAAGTTCTCACATTGACCAATGGAGTTGTTTATCCTAACCCTGTTCAGGAAAGCGCTCAGCTTAAGTTTACTTCTACTACTACTCTAGACGCTACAATCTCAGTGTCGTCAATTGATGGTAAGAAGTGTAACGAGCAGCAACTGAATGTTGTAAACGGAGAAAATACCGTAAGCCTTAACACATCCAATCTGTCTCAAGGAATGTACATCGTTACTGTAACCAGCGATGTTAGACTAGGGACGTACAAGTTCATGAAGAATTAAGCAGCTTTTTTCATGAATAACGGGTAGTTCGCTTAATGTGAGCTGCCCGTTTTTTGTTTAACCCATTCTTCATAATTGATCAAATCTAACCTGCTGTCGTGGTCTTTGAGCGAATCTCCAAGAATCACCAAACTTCGTTTCTCGTTCTCGTCTCGATTGATAATTAAAAGCGGTATTAATTTCACCATGATCGCCTCTCTATCACATCCTACCTCTGCCCAATCTTGTTTAATATAGTCTGCCTTTAATAGTTTCAGCTTGTCTTCTACTAGGTCCATGTCGCCAAGCTCCACTATGGTCATTATTTCCAGTAAAAGCATTTTTATCTTGAGGGATGCATCTAGGTTTTCAAAGCTTTCATTTAAGGTTAAATCTACTAGCTGTCTTCTGGCGTTTTTGAATTCGTGTTCGTCAAAATAATATACTGCTAGTTGTAAAATAATGAAGGTAATATTGAGGGGTTCTCGCTGGATTACAGGCTCATCTGAGGCCTCTCTTAAGATCTTAATTGCTTTTGGCCGATCA
>JBLIOB010000286.1:0-5492 GCA_047639575.1 Parvicellaceae bacterium | reverse complement strand
GACGAAGGTTCACATTGTTGATTTTCTTTTGAGGATTGAAGAAATTGGAAATATTCTGGGCGTTGTTTAAAAACGTAAAGAGCAAATGAAAAAGGATCACCATAATTATATTAGTCACCCAAGAGTATCGTACAGCCCACTCATTGATTAACCAAAAGTCGTACAGACCGTGCGCAATAGCAGCCAGAATCAAAGTGAAAAAGAAATAGAAACCTGGCTTAGAGAATTTGCCATATTTACTCAACATTAAACCATATCCAATTATAGAAGTCAAAGCCATATGCGAAACTGCAGATGCAAATCCACGCCCTGCAATGTTATAAGTTTCGTGGTATTCTATATACCCAATATTCTCCACGAATGAAAACGCTAAGGCTGAAACGCAGGAATAAACAATGTAGTCAATTGGCTCATTTACTGCTTTGGTAAATTTTATCATGATTAAAACCGGAATGATTTTTACCAACTCTTCTAACAGGCCTATGGAGACTATATCATGTAAAAGCCCTTTTGCTGGACTTGGACTCTGAAATAAGTACAAATTCATTCTTAAAAAATCACCCATTGGATAGATGAGAAAAAGGCATAAACAACCCATGCCAAAAACCATAAAGAGATACTTCCATTTTTCGGGCTCGTAAATATCAACCTGTCTTAAGTAAAACAGCCACAGTAGTAATATGAGCAGTGCGGAACAAAATCCAATTATACTGATCGACTCCGTTTCTCTAGTAAATATTTCTTTCCAATAATCGAATAAATGAAACTGTTTAAATCCATTAATTTGCACGAGATAAGAATCAATATAATCGTTGGACACGTTCTCAAGGCAAAGATTATTCAGTTTATCATTTTCATGAAAATAATAATACAACTTTGCCAGTTCGTTGGTGGCAGCCGAATCTTGCCCTAAAGTTTGGGCCATTCTCAAATCAGCCTCAGCCTGATTGATTTGGCTATAAGCTCCAGAATTTAAATTGTTAGCCCCTTTTGTTAGAAAATAATAACCTGATGACTTATCAGTTAATTGAACAAGATGTCTATCGCAGTAATTCGTGCTGTTTAAGGTTAAATAATGGTTTGCTAAGCACAAATTTGCTATTTCTACCATAGCAGAATCTTCTGAATGAAGCAAGCGTTCGTAATAATCAGTGATCCATTCTGATTTGCGATCCCACCAGATTTTATCTACTCCATCTGGATGATCCAAACTATTTACAAAAGCCCGAAACTTACAAACGTGCAGATAATTCAAATCTAAATTTGCCGTATCATTTAGCATCATCCTTTGATACTCGTTATACTCCATTCCATATCTATGGAATTTTTGGGTCCACTTTAAGTTTAAGTCTGAAGTTGAACGGTCAGGTGCAGAGGTAAATCCATAGGCATAAATAAATGAGCTTACACCTACTACACAGATAATAAACAGATAACGAAACGAAGTTAATTGATACCACTTTCGTGATGCCTTTTCTTGTTTAAGGACCTTTGCTCCTTGTATAAAAAACAGTACGACTAAGACTACCGCTGCGACTATAAAAACAATTTCTACTATATATTTTATCAATGGTTAGTTTTCTAATTCCGTGAGTGGACTAGATAGTAATTATACGAATCTGAGTACAAGAGTTAAGGAATATGGGTTATCTGGGGTTTTCTTCTGTTTACTGGGCTTAAGGACTGTTCTTCGGGAATACATTACCTAATATTCAAAGCAAAACGAGAGGATGGCGTATTTGTATCTCGAAGGTTTTTGAAGCGATAAAACGAAAAGAAGTTCAAAGTAATTTCGCTCATGAATCCTACGCTCCGAAAAGGTTAGATTTGACGTATGAAACCATCCATCTTAATCATAACCTTGCTAATTCTAGTCTTTGCATCCAGTTGCATTATCCAGCACCTAAATATTCTTCCGTTGACAATACTTTCGAAGTTAAGTTAGGAATGACCCAACAAGAAGTTACTGACACCTTAGGAGTTGAGTCATATCATATTAATGAACTGAATGCAAGTGAAGAAAAAACATTGGCCTATAAATACAGAGTAGACGAATTGAAAAGAGCACCTCTTTTAATGAAAGAAAACAAAGGATTGGAGACCTCAGGAAACTACAAAGATCAATTAGTAACCTACAACCCAGAAGCTGTTATGCTTGGAGTTAAAACCTGTTATGATTGTGATGACGTTAAAGAAAAGAAAACAAAATTCAGCTTAGCGGTTATTATAACCGCTATTACAGTTACAGTGCCATCTATCTTTGCCTACTTGCAATTACGGTAGTTCAGGATTTCAAGTACTTTTGTAATGATGTTTTCAGTCAAATCAGTCCATATTTACAAAAGTATTCTACTAGCGTTAACGTTTATAACGGGCATTAGTTATAGTCAAGATTCCACAGGAACATCAGGTACTATTACGATCAAGAAAAAACCAGCTTTAGGCATTTACGCCTGTAATTATGTAATAGAAGGATCGAATCCGGTAGAAGTATACTGGCATTTAAAAGAAGACGGCACCATTTATTCTTTAAGAACTAACCTGTCTTGCAGTGACCCACTATTGCGTGAATCGCTTGTATTCTACAGATATTTACAATTCATTGGATCTTATTCCTACCATGCAGGACAATTGAGAATTGTTGTTTCCAGAGGAAATCGATATCTGCCCATAGGGATTCATTATTTGGAAATGACCAACTACGGCTTTAGACTTGACAATAATAACGACTTCGACCTCTGCCAATAATACCCTGTAAACGTTGGTAATAGAATAACTTTATTTATATTTGCAACCCGATTCTCGCCAGAAGGGCTGGAACGGTTAACAGATTCACATAAGAATTACTTAAAAGTATTGGCATGTATCTTACACAAGAGAAGAAAATAGAGTTTTTTAAAGAGCACGGTAAAAGCGAAGCTGACACCGGAAATTCAGAAGGTCAAATTGCAATGTTCTCCTATAGAATAGATCATTTAACTGGTCATTTGAAGAACAACAAAAAAGACTACAACACTCAACGGTCATTGATTCGTTTGGTTAGTAAAAGAAGAAGACAATTAGACTTCTTAAAACAGACTGACATTGCTCGTTATAGAGAGATTGTTAAGAAATTAGATTTAAGAAGATAATCCGTATTCTGACTCACTTAAATAATATATCTGGGTCGGAAGGATTTTCAAAGATTTTTTAGAGGGGGCTTTTGCATACCGAATGGCGGTATGTAAAACGCCCCTTTTTTGTTTACATATATAGATAATTATGAATTTAGGAGTAAAAAAAAGTATTAGCCTAGGAGATGGTCGGACTATCTCAGTAGAAACAGGAAAATTGGCTAAGCAATCTCACGGTTCCGTGGAAGTGAGAATGGGCGGAACAGTAATATTAGCACATGTAGTATCAAACTACGATGCAAGAGCAGACATGGACTTCATGCCATTAACAATCGACTATAGAGAGCAGTATGCTTCTACAGGAAGATTTCCAGGTGGATTTTTGAAGAGAGAAGCGAGACCTTCTGATGCTGAAATCTTAACAATGAGATTAGTGGATAGAGCTTTAAGACCTCTTTTCCCAGACGATTATCATGGTGATACACAGGTAATGATTCAATTAGTGTCTTCGGATAAGGTTGACGCACCTGACGCACTAGCTTGTTTTGCTGCATCAGCAGCGTTACAATGTTCAGACATTCCTATCGCGGAAGCAGTATCAGAAGTAAGAATTGGTAGAATTGATGGTAAGATGATTCTTAATCCTACAATCGAGCAAATAGCAGAATGTGATTTAAACATCATTGTTGCAGCTACTATGGATAATATCATGATGGTTGAAGGAGAATTCGCAGAATGCTCTGAAGCTGATATGTTAGAAGCTATTAAAGCGGCACACGGAGCTATTAAGCAACAATGTCAACTTCAATTAGATCTTGCTGCTGATTTCGGAAAGAAACCAACTAGAGATTATAAGCATGAAAATCATAATGACGAGCTGAAAGCTCAGATTCTTGAATTAGCTTACCAAAAATGCTATGACGTTGCCAAGCAAGGTTTAGCAGATAAATATAAAAGAGCTGAATTATTTGGTGCTGTAAAGGACGAAGTAATGGCAGAACTTTCTGATGAAGTGAAAGCTGAATGGGCATTCCAAATTAAAGGATATTTCAAATCTGCTCAAAAAACTGCAGTGAGAAGAGTTGTTCTTGATGAAAGAATTAGACTTGACGGTAGAGAAATGAATCAAATTCGTCCTATCTGGAGTGAGGTAAATTACTTGCCAGGACCACACGGTTCTGCAGTATTCACAAGAGGTGAAACTCAATCTTTAACTTCGGTTACTTTGGGTGGTAAGATGGATAAGCAATTATTGGATGGTGCAATGTTCAAAGGAGAAAGTGATTTCCTTTTACATTATAACTTCCCTCCATTCTCAACTGGAGAAGCTAGACCTATTAGAGGAGTATCAAGAAGAGAAATTGGACATGGTAACCTTGCTCTTAGAGCACTAAGAGGAATGCTTCCTGAAAAAGAAGTTTGTCCTTATACTATTAGAATCGTTTCTGATATTCTTGAATCTAACGGTTCGTCTTCAATGGCAACTGTATGTGCTGGAACATTAGCATTGTTAGATGCTGGTATTCCGCTTAAGAAATCAGTTTCTGGTATCGCAATGGGATTAATTGCAGATGATCAAGGTAAATACGCTGTACTTTCTGACATATTAGGAGATGAAGATCACCTAGGAGATATGGATTTCAAAGTAACTGGAACTGTTGATGGAATTACTGCTTGTCAGATGGACATCAAAGTTGACGGATTATCTTACGATATTTTGGAAGAAGCTTTATTGCAAGCTAGAGAAGGTAGACTTCATATTTTAGGGGAGATGGCTAAAACCATGTCTGCACCTAGAGAAGATTACAAGGAGCATGTTCCAAGAATGGAATCATTCACTGTACCAAACGATTGCATCGGAGCAATTATCGGCCCTGGTGGAAAAGTGATCCAAGATATTCAGAAGAGAACTGAGACTATGATTACAATTGAAGAATTGGAAGACGGTCAAGGTATGGTTCAAATTTCTTCGGCTGATGCTGAGAAAATGAGAGCTGCTGTTTCTGAAATCAAGACAATCGCATTCCCTCCTTCTGCTGAAGTAGGTGAAATTTACGAAGGGAAAGTAAAATCAATCATGCCTTATGGAGCTTTTGTTGAAGTTGTTCCTGGTGTAGATGGTTTACTTCACATTTCTGAAATTGAATGGGGAAGATTAGATAAAGTAGAAGACGCATTGTCAGAAGGAGATGTTGTTAAGTTCAAAGTATTGAGCAAGGATCCTAAGACAAAGAAGTTAAAGCTTTCTAGAAAAGTTCTTCTTCCAAAACCAGAAACTGCTGAAAAAGCGGAGTAATCTGAATCAAATTAGAATTCAAAGCCCGATCAACTATTTGATCGGGCTTTTTTATGCCATTTTATTTCTAGAATGTCATCCTG
>JBLIOB010000285.1:0-5521 GCA_047639575.1 Parvicellaceae bacterium | reverse complement strand
GCGCTAGGATCTTGAAAACCGACAGAGTCTGTAACTGTCGGAATAGAAAAACCTGAAGAATCTAACATGTTCCATTCACTTAACTTATCGTTGATCCGTTCATGTTTGTAGGTTCCTCCCCATAACACCGACCATTTGTCAAACCGATGTTCGCCTTTATGAGCAAATGAAAATACGGTAGCGTCTAATTCGTTTCTTGCATGCTCAATATAAGATCCAACTCCTCTGTTGTAAGCACTTTCGCCAAATTCTTCAGAACTAATGTCCCGTTCTAATTCATCTAGAAAATACTGACCTAGTATATCAAATTTTTCAGATTCAATCGTTCTAAAAGTTGAAGCAACAAATCTTAAGTTAGTCTTGGTGTCAGGAGAAACATACTTGCTTCTAAATGCTCCTAAATACGTGTTGAACTGACTAATTTCTTGACCTTCGAAAAAGACTCTTAATCTTAACGCTTCATTTACGGTTCCAAATTCAGATTCTGAATTTTCTGGAACGACTCTGTATTTATTCAAAGCTGCATAACCCATAAACGAATGCTCCCACTGACCTCTATTGTGAGTGATTCTTGTTTGAAAATCTGCAAATACTGGTCTGTATTGTCCTTTGGTAGGAAGTGAATTAAATAAGTACCCATTCGCTCGATATCTTGTTCCTACGCTGTAGGTCCAAAGATTGTTTTTAGAACGATTTCCAAATTGCAAATCTCCACCTAGTAAGCTTGCCGAAACGATCCCACCGAACTCTTGTGGTTTCAAATAAGTAATATCTAATACAGAAGACATTTTATCTCCGTACCGTGCTTCGAAACCGCCTGCAGAAAACCGAATGTTGCTAATCATACTGGGGTTGATAAAGCTTAATCCTTCTTGCTGACCGGAGCGGGCCAGAAAGGGTCTATATATTTCCACATCATTTACATAGATTAAATTCTCATCGAAGTTTCCGCCTCTAACATTGTACCCAGAACTTAATTCGTTAGATGAACTAACACCAATTCCTGCTGTTTTTAGTAGGTCTTCAAAATTGCCCATTGGCGAGGTCATGTCGCCAGGCTTTAGTCTTGGAATCGTATCTAAGCCCGGATGAACGAGATATTTATCGACAGTAACTTGCCACGCTGGTCTCATTCTTACTTTCAATTTTTTTGTTTCACCCACTTTAAGGTTTACAGTGATCTCGTATTCTTGAAAATCTGTGGAAGTGAAAATAAAAGTGATGTCTTGATTAGCCGGAATTTCGATATTAAAGTTTCCATCGAAATCGACAAAAGAACTATAACCAGTAGCGGGAATGGTAATTTCTGCATCTAGCAAAGGCTCACCACCATGAACTACAGAACCTTTAAGCCTAGCATTTTGTCCGAAGCATATACTGCTTAGAAGACAGAAAAAGGTGATATAAATGAGTGCGCGCATTAACTAGCTGCCAAATGTAAATGAAATGACCGCAATTAAAACAGTAAGATTGAGGATTTATTGCGTGTGCTAATCGTCTTTTTGACGTTTGAAGTCACCATTCTTCCACGCTTTGATAAACTTAGACCATGCAACTGGATTCATAATGTTCATTGGAGGCGCCTGTCCCGCGTAGTATAGTTTTGCTTGATGCTGTGCCATTGACCATTTAAAATTAACTCCACCATCTCCTGGAGTGCCTAATACACGGTCTCTCATAGCAGCTTGTTCCAAATTTGCTCTGGCATTATCTAGATCTTCATCCTCAACATCAAAATTCAAAAATGCTTCAGCAAATTCTTCCTTACTTGGCCACGGATATATAAATACTGGATCAATTAAGAAAGTATCGGTTTCCATCATAAAATACATCGTGTACCTATCTCCAGTAATCGTGTCTGGAATTTTCATGTAAGAATCCTTATAAGCGACACTGCTAAATCGAATTTTATCTCCAGGAGCAGCAACAATAGAAAAGTATCCGTACAGATCTGCCAGCCTTCCAGATTTACGAGTCATGTTGTAAACACCAGCATAAGGGACAGGTACAAGGCTGTCAGAATCGATAACGAATCCTGAAAATTGCACATAATTCACACTGTCTTCAGCTATTGCTTGGGCGTTTGTTTTCTGAGACCATAATAAAATGGCAGAAAGTACTGCGATATACGTAAGAAGGTTTTTCACTATTACAAAAATACGAATTATAAACTCAGGTTCATTTAACTTATTATCTGTACCCCTAATTTTAACAAAAGTTTAATGTTTGAGAAATCTAAAGATTCACGTCTACTTTTAATTCGGTCTTGTTTTTACGCTCATCAATAACTTCAACAACCACCTTGTGAGCACCAGGTTCGATTTTGTTGTAGCCATTAAGAGGAACTCTCAGAACGTGACTTTTCGGAGTGTAATAAGAATGAAAAAATTCGCCATCTACAAATACTTTGTAAGAATCTACACCTGACAAATTATCAGAAACTTTAAATAACATTTGCTTGGCGCTTTTGTATTTTTTGTTCGTAATGTTTGTTTCTGTCACCCATGGGTTAATGGTGTCGATCATGACCATATAGTTACCAAATGATCTTACTTTCCCGGTGACCCAGCCATCTTTATAAGTTCCTCCTTTTGCAGACAGCCTTCGTCTATTGTCACTTAACTCAGCTATAAGAACTTTGTTTTTATGATTCTCTTTGACCGCAGAAAGCTTCATTTTCAAAACGAAATATTTTTGAAGCGGAACTGAATCTGTGTGGAAATCAAAAACGGGAGTTAATGATTTTGCATGAGGAGGAAGTTTATTGAAAGTAACGGATGCATCTTCATAAATGGCTCCTTTAGGTAAGTAAGCCTTAAAGTTTTCCTCTATAATTTGATTTTTACTAGAGGCATCAAATGCAATGTCGTAATTCGTTTTAACAGGGTTTATTTTCAGTTTTTGATTCCCTTTAACCTTAAATTTTAACTCTGACGAATTTCCATAAGCATCCTTGATCACATATTTAATCGCGTGAGAAAGGTTATCGTTTATCTCAACGAATCCGTCATTAACAACTGTGCCGTATATCGGAAGTTTGTTGTTTTCCATTTTAAAGGATTTATGATAGCTCTGTTTCTTATAGCGATGCTCTTCGTAATCCATGTGTGCATTGATGTAGCGATTAGTATAGAAATTCAATCTATCTAATTTCTGTTGATAGACTATTTTTTCATCAACGTAAAGATCAATGGTGAAAACGCCACACTTATTTGGGGCAATGTTTAAACGATCAATAGTATTCACTGAAAAGCCAATTTTCCCGTTTGCTTCAATCGATGCTCCGGGAAGTAATTTATAAGATCCAGTGCTTTTAACGGCATCGTATATTTTGTCTTTATGCCCGCCAGAAATATTGGCACCTTCAAATCCATAAACCTTAATGCTAAATATAGAAGGAGGAATATCATCCTTAATATCGAATCCAAATAATAATGGGTTTAGCGGTTCTTCGGTTTTAGAATCTCTGATTTCGAAATGTAAGTGAGGCGCGGTAGAACTTCCAGAGTTACCTGAATAGGCCACTAAGTCACCTTTCTTCATCGGGAATTGTTCTTTTCCAGGATACAAGGTGATCGTTTCAGTTTGTTTTTTCTTTTGAGCCTTTTTTACAAATTCCTCAACGTTTTCAGGAAAAGCACTGCAATGAGCGTAAACGGAAGTATA
This sequence comes from Parvicellaceae bacterium, assembly GCA_047639575.1. Lineage (GTDB taxonomy): Bacteria > Bacteroidota > Bacteroidia > Flavobacteriales_D > Parvicellaceae > JBLIOB01. Next base: position 1,855 of record JBLIOB010000285.1, on the reverse strand, counting down.
TCCGTTAGGGTGTTTTACATACATACATAAACCGTAACCCCAGTGCGAAATATTAATCCTAGAAATGTAACCGTCTTCGATAGAATATAATTTGTATCCTTCTCTATTATTCGTTTTAATATCTAATCCAGTATGGAAATGATTGGATCGTAATTCGGCAAAATTCCCAGCCAAAACAAGCGGTATGTCCATGGGAGAGCGGAATGAGTCCTTTGGGAAATCTGTTTGTGAATAAAGTTGTTGAGAAATCAATAGTCCTAAAACTAATAGTATCCCGAAGGGCTTAAAATTCTTCATTAGTTGATTCTTAGTAGGATGCAGCGCTTTTGTTATAATCACCTTACGAAAGTAACGGAACGCTTAAATGTTTTGTATCCGTTGTGCATAAAGATTTTAACATTCATTTGGCTAAAAATTTGCCTGAACGCAATTCAATCTTAATTTTGTAAAAGATGTTGAGTAAATAACCAATTAGTTATTATTCGAGATCTAAAGACAAATTAACCATGACCTCATTGATCCAATGGCTTTAGTTGAAAAGGTAAATTCTAATATTGATCGCTTAATTCAAACTTGTGAAGATTTGAAAAGCGATAAAGTTTCATTAAATGATGCAAATCAATTAATGGAAAAAACAATTAATGAACAACAAGATCAGATTAAGGAATTGCATGGTCATATGGAAATGCTGAAGATGGCAAAGTCATTGGCAGTTGCTGACGGGAAAACAACTGACGCAAAGCTAAAGATCAATGAATTGGTGAGAGAGATTGATAAATGCATTTCATTATTGAATAAATAGATATGAGCGAACTTTCAATTAAAGTAACTATTGCCGGAAGAACATATCCTTTGACTATCGAAAGAGACGAAGAGGAAAAAATTCGTAAAGCTGCAATTCAAATTAATGAGAACATCAAGAATTTGGAAGATAATTACGCGGTAAAAGACATGCAAGATCTATTAGCCATGACAGCATTGCAATTCTCTACGCAGCAGGTAAACGAGTCTAATTCCGTAGAAGCTGATAAGCTAGAAAAAGCAATTGGTGACGTCAATGTGAAGTTGGAGTCTTACCTGAATCAATAAATTGATTAGATAAAAGATTTAAAGACTTAAGACAAAAGACTCAGGTTTTGAATCGAAGTCTTTTGTCTTTGAACTCTGAATTCTCGGAGCGATCTTTAATCTTTCAACTTCTAAATATTATTGCTTTTTAACGTATTCTGTTATCAAGACCACCATCTGACCTTCAACCCGGCCTTCAATGTACTCGGCATTATCAGGGTCTAAAGAAATTCCTCGAACGGCCGTTCCTCTTTTTGCGGTAAAGCCTCCGCCTTTAACGTTCAAATCTTTTATTAGTACTACACTGTCTCCTGCACTCAATGTTACGCCATTTACGTCCTTATGGATTATCTGAACTGCTTCGTCATCACCATCTCCTGTTGAGCGAGCCCATTTTAGCGTGTCTTCTTCCAGGTACATCATTTCGATTAGATCTACAGGCCAACCTTCGCCTTTCAAACGCTGCAGCATCCTCCAGGCCATAACTTGAACTGGCGGTTCTTGACTCCACATGCTATCATTTAAGCATCTCCAATGATTCGCGTCCATTGTCTCAGAATCATTCATTTGACCGCTGCAAACAGAACAAGCATGAATCGTATCGTTTAAGGTTCCACTAGATGTAGGAGGAACCAAGTAAGCGGAAAGGCTTTCATTAGAAGTACACAATTCGCATACTCCGCCACTTCGTTCTTGTAAACCTTGTTCAATTGCCATATAGATGAATTTGAATCTAAAGATGCCGAAAAACATCCGAAGTACAGAGTCAACTGCGGTAAGTTTTCAT
>JBLIOB010000284.1:0-5529 GCA_047639575.1 Parvicellaceae bacterium | reverse complement strand
AGTTTCGGCTGGAAGCGTCAGAGTAAGTCGTCATCGTATCAAAAAGAAAGTTGAATTAACGGATAATGCAGACTTAAAGGAATTTTGCATGAACATTGGGTAAAACCTAAGTGTTGGGAAGTTGTAACGTTATTGTAACGCTATTTATTTTCAATTGTACCAGATGTGAAATAGGTTTGTTAGGCCAATATGTGTTGGTATTAATATAACAAAATGATTTTATTTAGATTTTCTTCAATTGCCTTAACGATACTGTTTTCTACTTGTCTTGTCAATGGAAACGTGCAAGCTCAGTCTGCTTTGGACATAGCCATTACAGATGAGATGAACACTGAAAACCTTCCTTCTGTGTCTGCTGTAATTGTTAAAGATGGAGAGGTTGTTTGGATGAAATCTTATGGCTTTTCGAATGTAGCTACCAGTGAACTTGCAACTCCGCAAACTCCATATATGTTGGCTTCAGTTTCCAAAACGTTTACAGCCACGGCTGTAATGCAATGCGTTGAGGATGGTCTAATCGATTTAGACGCTGATATCGACATTTATCTTCCTTTTTCAACCAGAAATCCAGCTCACCTTTCAACTCCAATTACCACTCGAATGTTGCTCACACATACATCATCGGTTCAAGATGCTTCAGTAGTTGACAATTACTATGCATACGGAACGGATCCAATTATTTCACTGGCGAATGTCTCACAACAATATTTTGCCGCTGCTGGTTCAGATTTTTCCGCTGCAAATTTTTTAGCGGGTCAACCGGGAACTGTTTATGAGTATTCAAATATGGGTAATGCTTTAGCGGCATATGTAGTTGAAGCTGTTACAGCAACTCTTTTTTATGAATATTGTGACGCCAACATCTTCGATAGGCTATGTATGCCGAATACGAGCTGGAGATTATCAGACTATGATACGAATGATTTGGCCAAACCTTATAAATATGCTGCTAGTGTATTCACGCCTTATCAACATTATACATTCGCGGATTACCCAAATGGAGGCTTGAGAACAAGCGTTGAGGATTTAGCAAATTATCTAATCATGTATCAGCAAAATGGAATATTTAATGGAGATACACTTTTACAGCCGTCAACAGTTTCTACAATGCTTTCATTTCAAGTGCCAGCTATAGAGGCTACTCAAGGCATTTCTTGGTATCAAGATGTGTTTTATCCTGATGGAGTTACAGCAGCGGATTTCTGGACTCATAATGGGGGAGAGAGCGGTGTTAGCTCTGATGTTGTTCTGTATCCGGCTTTTAATGCAGCTGTTGCCGTAATAACAAATGGCGAAGGAGATGCGGCTTATATTGCAGATGCGTTACTTGGAGAAGCCGAAACATTACTTTCTACAGGGGTAGGGAATCCCTCTTGCGCAACGGCACTGTCAACGTATACTAATAAAGTAATTTCAATTTTCCCAAACCCTGCGGAAACTGAATTCCATATTACGGAAACATTACATAATGTTCAAGTTGTGGATATGATGGGAAAAATAGTTTATAAAAGTACTAGTGTTGATCTAGTGAATACAGTGAGTTGGGCGAATGGAATTTACTTGCTACTTGGTGAAAGTCAATTAGGAGAGCATGTTCAAATAAAATTGATCAAACACTAAATGATCCTTAAAAGATAAATCCGGTTCCGTAGAACAGGCCCCAACTCTTAACCCCAAACGAATAACTAGTTCCTAAATACATCACAAAATTGTCCTCTTTTACCAGTCGTAATCTTGCGTCTAACAACGGTACTAGCCTAAGTTTATTCCTCCGCGATATCAGAATGTTGGTTAACATACCAGCCTCAATTTCAGCTCTTGACTTTTTCGAAATGTTAATCCTTAGCCACTCGTATTGAGCTCCAAATCCGGCTGTTGTATTAGCTTTTTCATTAACTATAACCGAGTCTATTAAAAATTGTTTGCTCTCGGTGGGCAAGTTGACATAGATTGGAAAACGCAATTTTTTTAATGGCCTAAACTCCGCAAAAAATAGAATGGAGCTTGTCGGCACTACAATAGCTTCCGACTGCAAAATCTCTGCAACTCTATCATCTGGAATAAACAGTAATGATTGGCCGAAACTAAATTCGAAGTATCTTTTTTCCGTAGTGTCAGTTGCAGTCGTTGAATCTGATTGTCCTAGACACGTGCAGGCTGTAAATAATAAAATTGTTAACGGTACAAATTTTAATCTCATAATCGACCTTATTCATAATCCGCTCCAGGGCGAGGGGATGAATTAATGTTTCCGAATTGTAGTGGCTTATAAAAGTAACTACATTTTATCAATGAGGGATTCTAGCAGTTTTGATGGTATTAATTCTACTTAAGATAAAAGCAAGAATAAGATAAAGCTACATTTGTTCTCTATGGTAAATTATGATCTGCTAAGAAAATTTTTTGAAGACGAAGCCTCAGAACAAGAGACTGCTCAAATTGAGAAATGGAGAAATAGGTCGGTTGCCAACGAGGTTAAATTCCAGGAGATATTCAAAGTATGGAACGATGATTCGCATGAACCTGCAGTAAAGGAGAAAGACTCACGGTCTTTTATAGTAAGAGCGCGTAAATTTATTATAGTTGGATTAATACTCGCAGTTGCTTACGTGGGCTCTCTATTTATAACTATGGATCGGGTCTATTTAGAAGCAAAAGCTGATTTAACTACGATAGAAGTTGAGTTACCCGATCAATCAAGTGCCTTGCTTTTCGAGAAATCTACATTGACATATCCAGAAGCGTATACAGATATAAGAAAGGTAGAATTACTTAAAGGTGGCGCACGCTTCATAGTAGTTAATTCCAAACTTGATTTTGTTGTTCAATTAGGTGCTCATCAAGTGGTTGTAGATTCTGGGGAATGCGATTTTCAAGTATATCGGGAAGAAGACTTGTTACGGATCGAAATAAGCACAGGTGAATTAAGATTAAAAACTAGAAAATTAAATAAGAAAATGAGCGCACCGTTTAAAGCAGAATTCAATTATTCTAGCCATGAAGTTGTACTTGTTCGTGATTGACGTTATTGATTAAAAAGGCTCTTTTCTCCCTTTATTTGATTAAAAAAACCGTTTTTTTGTAATAAAATGAATTAAAACGACTAAAAACGTGATAGACCCCATTTGGCAAAAAGGAGAGGTTAATTAAATTTTCTCCAGGATTCAACACCTGATTTACTACTATTTTTCCCCGACCGTCAGCTATAAATACGTTAGCATTTTGTCCGTGAGGCCATATTAAATGAAATAAACCGTCCGTTGGATTTGGGAAACTTACAAATTCTAACTGGCTATTTTCAAGAATAGATACCGAGGTTAATGTATAACATGACGAGGTATCGATACACCCATTCTCAGTCAAAATTAGTCCGTAAGTGCCATTTAAAGTTGGAGAAAAGGTTTGGTTAGTTGCTCCTGAGATGATTGATCCGGTGCTGCAATCTATCCATTGGTAAGTTGCATTATTATTGGTCGATGATAACACGTTTCCAGATTGATTAACACTGGTGTCAGGCAGAGAGTTTACCAAGACAACTAGGCTGTCAATCCCAATGCACCCATTGGTGTCAGTTCCAATTAGGGAATAGGTCGAGGTCCCTAAACTTGGTGAAAATGGGGTGCCATCTGTTACTCCTCCATTCCAACTATAAGTCGAAGCATTACTTCCATTTAGAGTTAGTAGGTCACCTTCGCAGGCTGTTAAATCAATTCCTGCATTAACTAATGGTAGCGTATTAGAAGTAATGAAAAGTGAGTCAGAAGATGAACATCCATTGATGTCCGTTCCCGTTACAGTATACATGGTGGCGCCAGAAACCACCTGAAAATTGGCATCGTTTATTATGCTATTATCCCAGGAGTAAGTTGAAGCGCCTGCGCCACTGACAAGGGTAGAGTCTTGTTCGCAAACGTTTTGATCTAATCCAGCATCCACTGTTGGCAAGGCATAGATAGTAATCATGTCGATTCCGGTATTGGAGCATCCATTAAGGTCGATAAAGGAATACGAAATGAAATGAGAACCGACTCCAGCAATAACTGGATCGTAAGAAAAGGTAGATCCGTTTCCATCGTCAATAGTTCCAGTTCCAGAATAAACTCCTCCCATGGGAGTACCGCCATTTAATCCAGTTTGAATTCCTGCGTCAATGCAAAAATCAGACAGGTTGCTATAGTTAACAGTGGGCAAAGGATTTACGGTTACGGTTAAATTAGAGCAGCTAATTGTTGATTCATTAACACAGCCAGTTCCGTCTTCGCCCCGGACATAATATGTTGCAGTGACTATCGGGTTTACATTAAAAACCCCCGAAATGGAAGAGTCTACCGGAGTAGTTCCACAACCATCTTGATATAGATACCAAGCGTTCGCGTCATTGAGAGTTCCAACCAATGTTATCTCTGACGAATCGCCTTCACATATAGAAGTTGGGTTTCCTGAAAAGGAAGAGATAACTGGGTCGCTACATGGAACGATTGCGCTAACTATTATATTATCAAACATCATTTCTTCATGATCTCCCTGCGAGCCAAAAGTGAGTCTTACTTCCATAGTTGAGCCACTTACCGTAAAATTCTGAGTAAAAACTTGAGCAGCTTCATCCACATTAATGTCATCTCCAGTGCCAGTTACTCCATTATTTAGGGCGTCATAGTAAAATAATCCAGATGCAGATCCTTCAAGACGATGTGCTTGATTCCACAAGCCAGTTCCATTTATTCGATATTGAACGCCCAGATAATCTGTGGTTTCATAACTGCCGTCTCCACCACTTCCTGCAGCAAAAGCAATCGCGATTGAAATGTTAGCGTATCCAGAAATACTAAATGAATTTGTTCTAATAAATGGTTCACCAAAAAATCCAGCATCGTCTGTGTCTTCAATGGCTATTACCTGACCAGAAAAACCTGTTATTACATTACCAACCGGCACGCTATTAGGATTGGTTCTAAGAATGTAATTTTCTAAAACTTGATTAAACGGTTGTGCGATTGTTGCACCATCATATAAAGTATAAGTATCAAAATCAGGGCCTTCAAAATCTTGCGAATACAATGTAGCTTGAGCATTGGTCGTGTAGCTAAAAATGATTATTAGCGCAGTAAAAATGTAGATTTTCATATCTTGGGTGTGTACTACAAGTTAATGTTTAAGGGGCAATGTTTAATTTGCTTTGGATTAAAATGGCAATAATCTTGATAAGAACGCGTATTTAACGGATGCAGTTTTAAATTTACAGGGCAAGTATTAATACAGAAAGATTTGAAAGAACAAAAGGTTGGTAAAGTAGTAGTTCTAATTGGCTTAGCTCTGACTATATTCTTGATGTCATTTGTAGAAGGTTTTGGAGACAATAGATTGAATGGCTACAAACTTGAACCAGGTTCAGATACTTTGTCGTATTTGTTTCTAGGTCATACTTACAATTTCAAACCAACTGGGCCAAGAGTAGACCCTCGGGTAGTGCAGATAGATAAAAGTCAATTTAGCAGAATTTGGTTAGGAGGGGATATTTGCTCCGAAGCG
>JBLIOB010000283.1:0-5560 GCA_047639575.1 Parvicellaceae bacterium | reverse complement strand
TTGACGAATGGGCAGATCAACAATCTTCGGAGATCCTAATTAAAGAAGCTGCCATTTTGATTGAAAGTGGTGCTTACAAGCAATGTGATAAGATTCTTGTTGTAACCTGCCCTGAAGAAACAAGGATCGAACGAGTTATGAAGCGCGATGAGGTAATTCGAGAGCAAGTTACTGTTAGAATTGCTAAGCAGATATCAGAAGAAGAGCGGCTTAGTTATGCTGATTTCACCATTGACAATTCTGGAGCTAGTATGCTAATTCCTCAAGTGGAAGAGGTAGTAAGAAAGCTAACTATCTGAGTTCTTTTTGAACATCGACATTGAGTCCAAATGGCTAAGTTATAATTTAGCCCAATCTGAAATCGTGGTACTTGGGCATATCCTTCTTTGATAAAATCAACTATTTGATAAAATCAACTAATCGATAAGAAACATTCACGCCTATTTTCCGGTAATTAAGGTTAGCGATGAATCGAGTGTCATTCCACCATCCAATTCTATCAGTGGTTGATGTTTGAATTTGACTCCTGTATGCAGACAAGCCAACTAGTGCGCCAAAGCCTTTACTTCTAGCCATTGGAGGTTTATTAAAGCAATAAAACCGGATCCGGCAGTGACTTTTTTAAGTTTTCCAGCATGGAAACCGAAAGAGAGACTGACGGGGTAATGCGTATCAGTGAATTTTAGTTTTTGTATTTTATTATTGTCTTAAGAAAATGCAAACATGGTTATTAAAAGAAATTTGACAAGAAGAAAGGTTTTCATACTTAATGTAACACTCCCAGCAAATCAAAAGTTACTTTCTACATTCAACATTCAACATTCAACATTCAACTTTTGGCTTTCTCCTTATCTCTATCCCTTAACTTTCTTTCTCATGTCCTGTTGGAACATGTTTTCCAGCATATCATAAAGTTCTGGGTGTTTGTCTTTCAAAAGTTTAGGCCTTTCAAAGAAATACTCGGCCAGCACTGCGAAAAACTCAATCCTATTAGTTGCTCCATAATCCCTTATGTCAATTTTACGATCTTGCATTTCGTTAATGGTGTGATCCATCATCATTAGCCAAGGAACCATGTGCTGTCTTTCCATTAAGATTTTCGGAATACCATCTACTTCGCCATCCATCATATCTATTAGATGAATAAACTCATGTATCGCTGTATTTCTTTTGTCACCTTCTAACAAGAAACCGTGCCTTAATGATTTTTGAGAGATATACATTTTATCTGCCATGAATCCTGTTCCTACCAATCCATTAATATTTCTACTAGGTCCTTGAGTTTTAAAATCCAGGTTAAAAGTGTCAGGATAAACGTTGATGGTTGTCAAATTGGTGTAGTGCCAGTTCGTAAAAGCAAAAATCGGAATGGTGGCGCTTGCAGCTAAGAAAATTTTGTCAATTGCTGCAATCGTGGTTCCAACGCCTACAATATCTGTTTCAGAAAGGAAAATCATACATCTTTCCTCAAAATGTATTTTTTGAAAGCCTTCTAAGTTGCGGTAGAATTCTACATGCTTATGCATCAACCTTTTCCAGCTGTCGGGCATTGGAGATACCTGTTTTCTTCTGGGTCGTGTGATTATTACGATTAACCAAACAGCGATACAGACAACAACAAAAATGGCAAAAGCACTATACATATTGCTGAATTTAATGGAAATATTGATTTTTAGCACGACAATTTGAAAGGATATTTCCGACATGATGTCAGCAATCTTGACAGCCTACCTGCCGTTTGACAGCAAAATCGTGTCATTTTTTCTCGAAATTATGATTAGGATCCAGGATTTGCCCAATGGCATTAAAATTGACATAGTGGTGTCAGACAAAATAAAAATATTCGCTGGTTTGAGAGGATGAGCGACAAAAATAGAATAACATGGGTAAGATTATTGGAATCGATTTAGGAACAACAAACTCTTGCGTTTCTGTAATGGAAGGAAATGAGCCAGTTGTAATTGCCAATTCAGAAGGTAAAAGAACAACTCCTTCTATCGTAGCATTTATTGATGGAGGAGAAAGAAAAGTAGGTGATCCGGCAAAACGTCAAGCGATCACTAATCCAACGAAAACTATTTATTCCATAAAGCGATTTATGGGGAACAAATTTAGTGAGTGTTCAAAGGAAATAGGTAGAGTACCATATAAGGTTGTTAAAGGAGATAATGATACTCCAAGAGTACAGATTGACGATCGTAAGTATACTCCCCAAGAAATTTCAGCAATGGTTCTTCAGAAAATGAAGAAAACGGCTGAGGACTTTTTAGGTCAAGAAGTAACGGAAGCAGTTATTACCGTTCCAGCATACTTTAATGATTCTCAAAGGCAAGCAACGAAAGAAGCTGGAGAAATTGCAGGATTAACTGTAAAAAGAATTATCAATGAGCCTACAGCAGCAGCTTTAGCTTATGGATTGGATAAGAAGAATATTGATCAAAAGATCATCGTATTTGATTTTGGTGGAGGAACACACGATGTTTCTATTCTAGAATTGGGTGATGGTGTATTTGAAGTATTAGCTACTGATGGTGATACTCACTTAGGTGGAGATGATGTTGATGAGAAAATCATCAATTGGTTAGCAGATGAGTTTAAAAAGGATGAAGGCCTTGATCTGAAAAAAGATCCAATGGCACTTCAACGTTTAAAAGAAGCTGCAGAAAAGGCAAAAATCGAATTGTCTTCTACTACTTCTACTGAAATTAACTTGCCGTATATCATGCCAGTAGATGGTGTGCCAAAGCACTTGGTTAGAACGCTTACTAGAGCAGTATTCGAGCAATTGATAGACGACTTGGTGAAAAGAACAATTCAGCCATGTAAAAAAGCAATGAAAGCTGCAGGATTATCTAATTCAGATATTGATGAAGTAATATTAGTTGGAGGTTCTACTAGAATTCCTGCAATTCAAGAAGCAGTTGAAAAGTATTTCGGGAAAGCTCCATCAAAAGGAGTAAACCCAGATGAGGTTGTTTCTGTTGGTGCTGCTATTCAAGGTGGTGTTTTAACTGGCGAAGTGAAAGATGTACTTCTTTTAGATGTTACTCCACTTTCATTAGGGATTGAAACAATGGGTGGTGTTTTTACTAAATTGATTGAGTCAAATACAACGATTCCAACCAATAAATCTCAAGTATTCTCTACGGCTGCAGATAATCAGCCTTCAGTGGAAATTCACGTGTTACAAGGTGAACGTTCGATGGCTGCAGATAACAGAACAATTGGTAAATTCCAATTATCTGACATTCCTCCATCACAAAGAGGGGTTCCACAAATTGAGGTAGGATTTGATATCGATGCGAATGGTATCATTAATGTAAAAGCTACGGATAAAGCAACGGGTAAAGAGCAGAACGTACGAATTGAAGCTTCTTCCGGTCTTAGTGATGCTGAGATTGAAAAAATGAAGCAAGAAGCAGAATTAAATGCCGATGCTGATGCGAAAGCCAAAGAGGAAATTGACAAATTGAATCAAGCGGATGGATTAATATTTCAGACGGAAAAGAGCCTTAAAGAATTTGGCGAGAAATTACCAGAAGACAAAAAAGCTCCAATCGATGAGGCGTTAGCAGAATTGAAAACTGCTCATGCTGCAAAAGACATCGAAGGTATTGATACTTCAATGGAGAAGTTAAATACTGTATTCCAAGCAGCTAGTCAAGAGATGTACCAACAAACCGGTGATGCTGGTGCGGAAGATGCAGCACCGTACGGAGAAGAAGGTAGTGTAGACGAGAAGGAAGGTGACGAAGAAGTTACTGATGTAGACTTTGAGGAAGTGTAATATACACTTGACAAATTTTAAAGCCCTTTGCTAATCGCAAAGGGCTTTTTTTGTGCCGAATAATAACTCAGGTATTCCGAACGTCCTTTGCTTTCTTGTTCATTACCAGGTATTTCATAACTTGAGTGCATGAGTAGGTGGTGTTTCTTATTGTTTGCCATGGTACCTTTTCTCGTGTTTGCACAGAACTGGCAGCCATTAAATTCTTCAATATCAAAGTCATTTCTATATTCTGATGGCTCCGGAGAAGTTGTTTCATTAGTGATGGACACAGCATACGGACTTGGATCAGATACGACATTTGTAAATTTCAAGTATGAGCAGACCATTGCAAACCCTTCTTTTCCTCCTTACGACACGTGTGTTTTTTGGGGTGGAGGATGCATAGCAAGGCCAATTGGGGTGACTTGGTTGGGCGATTCCTGCGTTTGGATGAATAATCATCTTTCTATACTTAATTACCAATCTGATACGATTGATCTAGACTTTTCATTGAATCTTGGAGGCACAGCATTAACATATCAGGATTCAGTCCAATCATTATTATTGAAATTTGATTCCATTGGAGTTTCTAATGTTCTTGGCCAAATTGATTCAATTAGATTTTACTCTTTAATTCATGTAGATACTTCGGGTGCTGTAGCGCTAGGGTTAAACGCTTTGGAACTTTTAATTTCCAAAAAATATGGGTTTGTTAAAGTCTTCGATTTTTACAATTTTCCTAGCCGTCAAAGCGGAATGGAAATGTACGGATGCACTGAGGATTCTCTCGGAGTTTGGGTAATTAATAACGAGGTTATTCATGACGTACCGATCGGAACTATCTATCAAATGCGAGAAACCGTTTTCGATTGGATGGTCACTTGGACTTATGTCACAACTCACACTACCTATGAAGTCGTTTCCAAAACTTATGTTTCAAATGGAGTGAATATTGAGTACGCTGTAGATACTGGTGCTTCGACAATTACGATTCTTAGAAGAAATGATCAAGTAGTAGCAAACTTGCCATTTGAAGGATACCAAAGGAAACTAGTTTTAGTAGATTCTTGTGGATTGAAATTGCCAATATATCAGAGTGTCTACGATCCTTTCATTGGTAATTACGCGGAGTATGGATATCCGGCACCATGCGATTGCTGGGGGCTAGTAGATAATTCTGGATTTGGCTGTAATGTAACCACTACAAGGAACGCTTTAGGATTGGGTCTACTTAGTTCTGCGTCTTGGATGGTTGGTGCTCCTTGGTGTGATTATACAGATGAGATACCTGATTATTTAATGACTTATTTTGAACTCAATGGTCAATCTTGTGGCCATTACGTTAATTCGGTTGATGAGCTTCCAAGTAATTTCGAAGTATCTATTTACCCAAATCCGTCATTGAGTAAGTTTAGATTTGATCTCCCAAAGATTAAACCTGATATGAAATTGGTCGTCTTAAATTCTCTTGGTCAAATAATTCTAGAAAAAGTAATCACTGAAAAATCATTCGACATAGACTTGACTGTTTCAGCTGGCTTATACAGTTATCAAGTTCAATTTGAAAATGCAATTCTTTCCTCAGGCAAGTTGCTGGTAGAATAAATCAATTGGTTTTGCGGTAATTACTACAATCTATCAATCCAATAAGAGCTTTACCAATGCAGCAATATTTCGGTAATATCGGCTTAATAGACAAAAGTTAGGCTGTAACCTTTTGAATACACTGTTATCATTAACTTTGAAGCAATTGAAAGGTTATGAATAAAAAAAGTGCATAAATTGTAAAGG
>JBLIOB010000282.1:0-5566 GCA_047639575.1 Parvicellaceae bacterium | reverse complement strand
AGGAAAGATGGCTTAAGATCGAACTTCATCATGATTCATATCAAGCTTGGATCTGTCAAAAACAATGGTTAAAAATTACTCAAGAAGATTATGATTACTATTCTTCGAACAACTTCCCATGCATTGGCTCTAAATGGACTACCGTTACAAATGATTCTACAGGAGAAGAAATTCCCGTTTCATACGGAGCATTACTTCCAAGACATGACGGAAACGGGCATTTTAAACTAGGTAATCAACAATTCACTCACAATGGAGACATTGCATCCTTAGATAAGACTGATCTCATTAAATACGCGCAATCCCTATTGAATACTCCATACCTATGGGGAGGACGAGGATCTTTCGGAATTGACTGTTCCGGATTTTCTCAATTAGTATATCGTTTGGTAGGTGAAATATTACCAAGAGATGCTTATCAGCAAGCGGAGCTAGGTGAAACCATTCAATTTGTTGATTTAGTACAAGTGGGAGATTTAGTGTTTTTCGACAATGAAGAAGGTCGAATTAATCATGTGGGTATTGTATTAAAAAAGGGCGAAGTAATTCACGCTTCTGGGAGAATAAGAATCGACAAACTGGATCATCAAGGAATTTTCGCGGAAGATTCCAAAAGCTATACTCACAACTTGAGAATCATTAAAAGGATCTTTTAACTGAAGTTTTGTCATTCGAGCATCATGAATTCATTGCCCAACTGCCACAACGTCTTGTTTTTAGGGCGACTCAGGCGTTGGACTCAAATTTGATGGACAGAAAACACATCGAAGAAATCAATAACTATGGATTTAAGTAAGTTCACCATAAAATCTCAACAAGCCCTTCAAGAAGCGCATCAATTAGCCCTTGGATTTGAGCACCCAGCAGTTGAAAATGCTCACATATTAAAAGGAATTCTGACAACTGATAAAAATGTAATTCCGTTTATTCTAAAGAAAATTGGTGCCAATCCAATTATTATGGAGCAAGCGTTAGATCAAATCATAGCCTCTTACCCGAAAGTACAAGGAGGTGATATTAATGTAAGTCGAAATGGCGGCACTACTCTTCAACATGCAATTGCCTTTTCTCGAAGCATGAAGGATGAATTTGTTTCGCTCGAACACATCATTTACGGGATGCTTAAAAGCAGTGGAAATTCTGTTCAATTGCTAAAGGACAATGGAGCAAATCTCAAAAACATAAAACTAGCTATTGAAGACCTTAGAAAAGGTGAAAGAGTGACAAGCCAAGATCAAGAAAGTACCTATAACGCACTGAACAAATATGCCAACAATCTAAATCAAATGGCTGCTGACGGTAAGTTGGACCCAGTAATTGGAAGAGATGATGAAATAAGAAGAGTACTACAGATACTTTCCAGAAGAACCAAGAACAATCCGATTTTAATCGGTGAACCAGGAGTTGGTAAAACTGCAATTGCAGAGGGAATTGCCCATCGGATCATCAATGGTGACATACCTGAGAACCTTCAAAACAAAACATTGTTTTCTTTGGACATGGGCTCGTTGATAGCTGGAGCAAAATTCAAAGGTGAATTTGAAGAACGCCTTAAAGCGGTGATAAAAGAAGTAACCAACAGTGATGGTGATATCATTTTGTTCATAGACGAAATTCATACCCTTGTTGGTGCTGGAGGTGGACAGGGAGCTATGGATGCAGCCAACATTCTTAAACCAGCGCTTGCCAGAGGTGAATTGAGAGCTGTAGGAGCAACTACTCTGGATGAGTATCAGCAATATTTTGAAAAAGACAAAGCTTTAGAAAGAAGATTTCAAAAAGTATTAGTAGATGAGCCAAATCAAGAAGACGCAATCTCCATACTAAGGGGGATCAAAGAAAAGTACGAATCCCATCATAAAGTTATGATCAAGGATGAGGCTATTATAGCCGCTGTACAACTATCTCAACGTTATATCACAGAAAGATTCCTTCCGGACAAAGCGATAGATCTTATTGATGAAGCAGCTTCAAAACTTAGAATGGAAATTAATTCAAAGCCTGAAGAATTGGATGAGATTGAAAGAAGAATCATGCAACTTGAGATTGAACGTGAAGCAATTAAGAGAGAAAACGATGAACCTAAACTAAAGTTAATTGCGAAGGAACTGTCCGAACTTAACGAAGAGAGGACAGATTTCAGAGCTAGATGGGAATCAGAAAGAGACGTAATTGAGCTCATTCAAAATTCTAAACAAGAAATTGAAGACCTTAAGTTTGAAGCTGATTCTGCTGAGCGAGATGGCAATTACGAATTAGTTGCAGAGATTAGATATGGCCGGATAAAAGAATCTGAAGCTTTAATTGAGGAAAGCAAATCTAAACTAGCTGAATTACAAGTTGGTGAGAAATTAGTAAAAGAAGAAGTTGACGCAGAAGAGATTGCTGATGTAGTATCTAAATGGACCGGAATTCCAATGTCCAAAATGATGGATAGTGACAAAGAAAAACTACTCCGGCTAGAAGAAGAACTCTCGAAAAGAGTTGTTGGTCAAGAGGAGGGCATCATAGCAGTTTCGGATGCCGTTAGAAGAAGTCGAGCTGGATTACAAGACAATAAAAAACCAATTGGATCTTTCATTTTCTTAGGTACAACTGGAGTTGGCAAAACCGAACTTGCAAAAGCACTATCTGAATTTCTTTTTGACGATGAGCGCTCATTGACTCGCATTGACATGAGCGAATATCAAGAGCGGCATGCAGTTTCTCGATTAGTTGGAGCACCTCCAGGCTATGTAGGCTACGAAGAGGGTGGACAATTGACTGAAGCCGTGCGGAGAAGACCTTACTCCGTTATTCTATTGGACGAAATAGAAAAAGCTCATCCAGATGTGTTTAATATTCTTTTACAGGTGTTAGATGATGGTAGATTAACTGACAGTAAAGGCCGTACCGTTAATTTCAAGAACACGATTATCATCATGACTTCAAACATTGGAGCGCAGATCATCCAAGAAGGGTATGATAATATGAACGAAGGAAACCGAGCGGAAATAATGGCTCGAACTAAAAATGGCGTGTACGAGCAGTTGAAACACTCGGTTCGACCTGAGTTTTTGAACAGGATTGACGAAACCATAATGTTCAACCCTTTAAGTAGAGAAGACATAAAAGCAATTGTTAGAATTCAATTGTCTCAGCTTCAAAATAGATTAGCTGAAAACAATTTGAGGATCTCTGCCTCTGAAGATGCCATTGACTGGTTGGCCCAGCTTGGATACGACCCACAATATGGTGCACGACCAGTACGAAGAGTAATGCAGAAAAAAGTATTGAACGAGCTCTCTAAACAAATGCTCGCTGGAACGGTCGACACAACTCAAACCATCGTACTAGACGTATTTGAGAATGATATTGTTTTTAGGAAAGCAATTAGCGAAAAGGAAGTGCTAGCATAAACTTCTGTGATTCAATTACATGCTGTTAACCAAAACGGTCAAGATCAATTAACATTTTTCGTACCTTGATGTATCAACGTTTTGATATGAGCAAAATCAAGTATTTCTTAATCTTCACAGGACCTTTAGTCGGTGTGTTTTCCTTGTTAGGAACTGGATTTTGGCCTTGGGCACTCCCCTTTTATGCTTATTTCATTATTCCAATTCTAGAGTTTGTAATTCCGAAAGACGAAGTCAACTTCAATGAGGAACAAGAGGAATCAGCTAAGAAGGACAAGTTCTATGATTTGATTTTATATAGCCTCCCCTTTGTTCAGTATAGCTTATTAGGCATATTTCTTTTCGGATTATCCACTCAACAACTCGCATGGCATGATGTAGCTGGAAGAATAATATCATTTGGAATTGCATGTGTTTCTTTAGGAATTAACGTTGGACACGAATTAGGCCATCGCAAAAAGCCGCTAGAGCGCATCTTTGCCAAATCGCTATTGCTTTCATCACAATACATGCATTTCATAATTGAGCACAACAGAGGGCATCACAAGAACGTTGCAACGCCAGCTGACCCTGCTTCCGCAAGAAAGGGAGAAGCACTTTATATGTTTTGGTATCGTTCAATAACTAAAAGTTATTTATCTGCTTGGAATTTAGAAATAACCAGACTAGAGGCGCGAGACACTCCTTTTTGGTCTTATCAAAACGAAATGCTTCAATTCGTAGCACTCCAATTAGCGCTACTTTCAACCGTATTCGCACTATTTAGCTGGCAGATCACTTTGTATTATTTAATCTCTGCATTTCTAGGCATTCTATTTTTTGAAACAGTAAATTATCTTGAACATTACGGCCTTCGAAGATCAAAAACGGACTCTGGTAACTATGAAAGAGTGCTGCCAATTCATTCATGGAATTCAAATCATGTTCTTGGACGAGCAATTTTATTTGAAGTAACCAGACACTCAGATCATCATTTTTTAGCCAGTAGAAAATATCAGATTTTGAGAAACTTTGAAGAAGCTCCTCAGTTGCCAGCCGGGTATCCAGTTATGATATTATGCGCACTAGTCCCTCCATTATGGTTTAGCATTATGCATAAACACATGGCCAAAATAAAAGACGAAAGAATTCAACTTGGCAAACCAATCACTAGTATTCCTTAGAATAACGCAAGCTTTTATTTAATTTCGTGTTTCACACTCAACCATGAAGACACTTTTCTTGATCAGGCATGACTATACGGAATCTGCCGAAGCAAATCAACGTGATTTCGATCGAGGACTTACTGATTTTGGAGTAAAACACGCTCCATCTATTGGTCTTGATCTTGTAAAGAAAAATGATATTCCTGAATTAATTGTGAGTAGTGAAGCAAAACGAGCCAAGCAAACAGCCATATCCATTGCAGAGACGATGCAACTAGATCAAAGCCAACTCACTTTTAACGATAGGCTGTATCTCTCATCCCCTAAAGTAATTAACGAAATTGTTCTAAAAACGGAAGACTCAATTAATAGATTGGCTATAGTTTGTCACAACCCGGGGATAAGCACATACGGATTTGTATTAACCGAAGATGCTCTTCAGATGGAACCTGGAAGCATTTCAAAAATTCAATTTGAAGTTAATTCTTGGCAAGAAATATTTCAAGGATTAGGTAAATTAATTTACCACAAACGTTAGTTCAAGCTTAACTCTTCAAGGTGCACCTTGAAAGTAGCCGGACAACTATCTCCTAATATCGAACCAGTCTCAATACTGGGATAAATATCTTCATAGGTCCAAATTTGTTTTAAACTTACTCGCCTATTCACGTCTTTTCGTCTTATCTGATCTGGATGATCTAGCACTGCGGCAACTAGTAATTCAACAAAAATATGTCTCGTTTTCTGGTGAAATGAGGCAACCCTAACCCGCTTATCACATACGCTTAAACCAACCATAAGGTCTTTCTTTTGAGTTGCAATTCCAACAGGATAGTGATTTGAATTACACTACAAAGCTTGTATGCAATCTAGCAGCATCATCATTCCTCTTGCAGAGTAACAAAGGTCTGCATCCATGGCAATTACTTTTAAAATATCAAACCCAGTTGTAATTTCCCAGAGGCAATCAACTTAATCTTATCCTTTAAGCCATATCCAACCAGCACATCATGAACAAACACT
>JBLIOB010000281.1:0-5572 GCA_047639575.1 Parvicellaceae bacterium | reverse complement strand
AGATCAGGACTAGGCCTTAAGCTAGGAAGTAACGCTTCATTCTCTAGCTTTTATGGTAGTGGAGATTTAGAATATTATATAGATAATAAAGTGTCTTTTGAGGGAGAAACCAATTACTTTCTTGGGAATTTAAAGACCCCGGAAAATCATAATGTGGTTAATCACCATTCGCTGTTAGCTGGATTAAACTATCACTTGGGAAGTGGTAAAGGGTTCGATCCATATGTTGGTTTGAAAATAGGCGTAGGGATCTCAGAAATAGATCGGGTAAACCATGAAGATGGAACCGAATGTTATGAAGAAGTACAAGTTGATCCTTTAGCGGCAATTCAGCTCGGATTCAACTATTACACCGGGAAATACTTCCACATGTTCATGGAAACAGGATATCAATCACAAAGACATAATACGATGGCTAACCCAAGCTTGAAACTAAATGAGATTAGCTTTAAGTTTGGCCTGGGAATTCATGTAGACTGGTTTCAGAAGTTGAATTTGAAACCAAATGGAAAAATATAAAAACCAATGTTATAAGGGTTAAATCACCATAATTTTAGACTCCATCATTTCTAAGATGGAGTACTTTAATCCCTCTCTTCCAAAGCCAGAATCTTTGACGCCTCCATATGGCATATGGTCGGCACGGTAAGTAGGCACTTCGTTAATCATAAGTCCACCTACTTCTAAGTTTTCAAAAGCATACTTAATCTGTACTTGTGAATCGGTAAACAATCCTGCCTGCAATCCAAAGCGAGATTCGTTTAGCTCGGCAATCACCTCTTCAAAGCTGTCGTATTTTTCTACCACCACGACTGGGCCGAAAATCTCTTCACAAACAATTTTTTGATCAGGTGTGGTATTAGTAATCAACGTTGGCTCAATAAAGTCTCCATGTCTTTTTCCTCCTGCAAGAACTCTTGCGCCATCCTTCTGAGCTTCATCAATCCAAGACTCTACTCGAATAGCGGCTTCTTCAGAAATCATTTTTCCGAAATCAGTACTCGGGTCTGTCAGATCACCAAATTTCAATTTCGTTAAGTTCGATTGAAACTCCGAAATAAAATGATCAAAGTATTCACTTTTCACATAAACTCGCTGCGTGTGAATACAGACTTGACCGGAATAAGCATACCCTCCAGCAACACATTTCTTAGCGGCTTTGTTAATGTTAGTAGTTTCCGTGATAATTGCACCAGCGTTACCACCCAGTTCTAGCGCTACTTTTTTCTTTCCAGCAATAGACTTTAAATACCATCCGATATCAGGAGATCCGGTAAATGAGATCATCTTAAACCTTTCATCTTCTACCCAGCTAGCCACTTCTTCATTCCGCATCTCCACACACATTACAGAATTTTCTACGATACCAGCGGCCACAATAATTTCAATTAGTAGATGGGCAATCTTTGGAGTTCTCGGAGATGGTTTAATTAAAATAGGACAACCACAAGCGATGGCTGGTCCAACTTTGTGTGCTATTAAATTAAGTGGAAAGTTAAAAGGAGTGATCCCCAATACTGGCCCAATGGGAAAGTACTTAACGAAACCCTCTCTTGGCTTGCCTGGAGCCCAATCTAAATCCAAGTACTCTTTTGGTAGCCTTTTAGACTCTTCTGCAGCAATTTCAAAAATAGCTACAGTGCGATCTACTTCTACCAAGGCATATTTAATTGGCTTGAAAGCTTCTTCAACGATCGTATCAGCTAAAGCTTGTTTATTAGCTCGAATGCCCGCTGCGATTTTATTCAAAATTGAAGATCGCTGATAGCTAGTTTGTTTGGCAAGCTTGCTCTTTGAACCTAGTAACTTGTCAATTACAGTTGATTTATCCATTTCTAATTCAAAAAAAAAGCCTTTACTAATTATAGCAAAGGCTTTGTACATTTAATTTTCTATTCTTAAAACACCTCAGTTAGCGCATTCAAAAAGTTTGGTACTTGAAATCCTCCGCTAGAAACATTTACATCTGAACTTGAAGAAGTACTACTTGATTCAAGAACTTCGTCTGATTCATCAGATTTAGATTTTACATCTGTTGCCGTAACTTTAAACTGACCGTCACTCAGGTTTTGAATTACTTCAACCATTTCGTCTTTAGTGATCATTTTGTCATCAAAATCAACTCTTGCGATGTTGTTTTCAAAATCAACAGAACAAGAAGCAACGCCTGTCATACTAGTTAAACTTTTCTCTATAGTACCAGCACAACCTTCTTTACATACCATTCCTTCGATCTGCAAATCCGCTGTGGCATTTGCAAATACGCTACTAGTATTGTCTATAAAGGATGATTCGCTGTCGGAAGCTGCATCGCTGCTGCAACCTGTTAATAGTACTACTGAAACTCCAATTGATAGGGCAAAAAAAGTCTTTTTCATCTTGCTTGTTTGTTTAAAGATGTGATGTTGAATGTAAATATACCCATTTATAGCCTGAAAACCAATACGGTTATGATTTAAAAACATCTACTGTAACAAGTTAATTCTCTGTTTGTTCATTTGGAATTAGGATTGATTTGTTTACATTTGCAGCCCCTTCTGAAAACAGGATAGTTTTTGGATATGGAAAACACTAATTAAAACAAGTATAAAATGTACGCAATCGTAGAGATAGCAGGGCAACAATTCAAAGTTGAAAAAGATCAGCAATTGTTCGTTCATCGTCTAGATGGTAAAGAAGGAGATAAAGTGGATTTTCACGATGTCCTTCTAATCGATGACAATGGTAACGTCAATGTTGGCGCCCCAGCTGTAGATGGTGCAAAAGTAACTGCAAAGATACTTCAGCACTTGAAAGGAGATAAAGTAATTGTCTTCAAAAAGAAAAGAAGAAAAGGCTACCAAAAGAAAAATGGTCATAGACAATATCTTACACAGATAGAGATCGATTCCATTGTAGCTAAAGGTGCTAAAGCATCCAAAGCCGCTGAGCCAAAAGCAAAAGCTGCTCCTGTAAAGGAAGTTGCCGCTGAGGTAAAAGCTGCGCCAGCTAAAGAAACCGCTCCAAAGGCAGAAGCAAAAGCCGCTGCGCCAAAAGCAAAAGCGACTGGAGACTTAAGCGGAAAAACCGTAGCTGAATTAAAAGATTTGGCAAAAGCTGCTGGAGTCACTGGCATTTCTTCAATGAAGAAAGCTGATTTGATTGAAGCACTTAGCAAATAATTATTTACACTTAATTAATACCAAAAAAAAATGGCACATAAAAAAGGAGCCGGTAGTTCAAAAAACGGTAGAGAGTCAGCATCGAAACGATTAGGCGTAAAGATATTTGGAGGACAAGGATGTATCTCAGGAAACATAATTGTTAGACAAAGAGGAACTAAACACAAGCCAGGTGAAAACGTTGGGTTGGGGAAAGATCATACTTTATTTGCACTGATTGACGGAACTGTAAAGTTCACGAAGAAAAAAGACAACAAATCATTCGTTTCAATAGTACCATTCGAGGCGTAACTGTAATTTTTTAAATACATTATTATGAACTCCTCCTTCTTCTGAATGGGGAGTTTTTTATTTTTATGCAGATTCAATTTTAAAGAATGTTAGAAGTAGGATATATTAGAGAGAATAGAGATGAGATCATCACTAAGATGAAAGTGAGAAATCTTGACGCTGCAATTATTGTAGATTCAGTTATTGAACACGATAAGGCAAGAAGAGATGCTCAAAAACACTTCGATGATACGCAAGCAGAAATGAACTCCATTTCTAAAAGTATTGGCCAATTATTTAAAGAAGGAAAAGCGGAAGAGGCAAATGCCATGAAAGCAAAAACAGGAGAGCTGAAAGAAACTCTTGTTCCATTAAAGGCCAACATGAGCGATGCTGAGAATAAACTTAAAGAAGCGCTTTATCAGCTTCCCAATGTTCCAAACCCATTAGTGCCTGAAGGAAAGTCTGATCAAGACAATGAAATTATTGCCGAGTTTGCCGAGATTCCAGAACTCCACGCAGCAGCAGTTTCCCATTGGGACTTAGCCAAAGAATATAATTTAATTGATTTCGAATTAGGGGTGAAAATTACTGGAGCAGGCTTCCCAGTTTATAGAGGACAAGGAGCAGCTTTTCAAAGAGCATTGATCAATTTCTTCCTTAATCAAGCAACGAAAGCGGGTTATGAAGAGATTATTCCACCGTTGTTAGTTAATGAGGATTCCGCTACTGCTACAGGTCAGTTACCAGATAAAGAAGGTCAGATGTATCATGCGACAGAAGATGATTTATACTTAATACCCACGGCTGAAGTTCCAATCACCAACATCTTAAGAAATGTTATTTTGAAGGAATCTGATTTCCCAATAAAAATGACAGGATATACACCTTGTTTTAGAAGAGAAGCAGGATCTTATGGAAAAGACGTTCGAGGATTAAACCGATTGCATCAATTTGATAAAGTCGAGGTGGTTCAAGCAGCGCATCCTGATAAGTCTTATGAGGTGCTGGATGAAATGGTATCTTATGTGAAAAGTTTGCTAACTGCTTTAGGCTTGCCATTCAGAGTAACTAGATTATGTGGAGGAGACCTTGGGTTTACTTCAGCCTTAACTTATGACTTGGAAGTGTATTCTGCAGCACAACAAAAATGGTTAGAAGTGAGTTCTGTATCTAACTTTGAAAGCTTTCAAGCCAACAGATTGAAGTTAAGATATAAGGATGCTGATGGTAAAACGCAATTAGCACATACTTTAAATGGAAGTGCTTTGGCGTTACCGCGAATAGTTGCAGCATTGTTGGAGAATAATCAAACGCCAGACGGCATTAAAGTCCCTGAAGTATTAGTTCCCTTTACTGGATTCGATATGATTACCAAGTAAGCGGATTAAAATTTTTATTAAAATGAATAAAAAAGGATTTAAACTAATCACATTCTTAACGGTTTTAACAACTGTATTTACAATTGCAGGTTGTTCAAACCCGAATCAGACCGATATAAGTAACGTAGAAACCATGCAATCAGAACTGAACGGCTATGAAACCATGGTTTCAGAGTTAGATGCAGATCAAATTCGCGATATGCAACATGAGTATGGTACGATTATGAATGTTATTAACGCCAAGTATGTTTCTGATTCCGTAACTGGACTTGATCAGAAATTTGGGAGAATGACTAACCTATATAAAGGTGTGAAACGGAGTAAAGGTTTCGGGATGGGCAAAGAAAATGTCCTAGAAGAGATTGCTTATTCTAAAACCCAATTGGAAAACCTGTTGGATGACTTGCAAAATCAAGACATCACAAATGCTGATACGGTTAAGTATTTTGTAGAGTTGGAGCAAAAGTCTTTAAGTACAATAAAATTAGTGGCAGAAAAATTGCAATTAAACTTTGATATTCTCATGGGTGTACAAGATTCTGTGTATCCTTATATGCAAGGAATCGTAGACAGTTTAAACAGAGTTAAATAATTGAAATACATACTCGTCATATTTATTGTAGCATTTTCGGTGCTTTCGTATGCCCAGCCGGGTGGCACGGATTACCGTCCTATGGCGATTCAGTATTTTAACCAGCAGGATTACGAGAAAGCTGCTATCTATTATTTAAAGCTCTACGAAACAACTAAATCTCAAGG
>JBLIOB010000280.1:0-5582 GCA_047639575.1 Parvicellaceae bacterium | reverse complement strand
TATTGGAAACAATGGGAATCCTCGGGTTGTAAACATTGATAAAAGTGGATCAAACAAAGCAGCAGTTTGGACAGTCAATAAAAGGAGTCTGAGTTTCAAGAAGATAAAAATCAGGCAGAGTAAGTATTTAAACAATATCGTAGAACAAGACCATCGAAGGATCAAGCGTAGGATAGTAAACTACACAGGATTCAAGGAGTTCGAGTCAGCCCAACGAACACTGGCTGGGATTGAGGTGGTAAATATTATTTTGAAGGATCAAATCATTGATGCTAAGAATACTCCCTTCAAGACTTTTCTCTCATTAGCAGCTTGAAGCTCCAAGAAAACTACTAAATTCATTTTGAATGAGATTAATGCGACAGAACCGTTTCGATATCTCTGTACAATAGAAGATTTAGAAAGTTCAATTCATTGCTAATCAATAACTAATGCCTTGAATCGCGTAATTATAACCTAAGCTTTTAACTTCTATTTGAGTCTTAGGATCCCACATAATTTTATTCGTGTGATTAAAATGAATAAAAAACACTTTTGATTTTAAAGAAGCAGGCTCAGCTTTAAGCTCATCCATCGTTTCTGTTACTAACGGATGAGGAATTGATTTTATATTTCTGAACGGTAGTTCAGTAATAGACCAGAATGTAGCGTCAATAAACGCATAATCAACAGCTTCTATCTGCTCAGCAAGTTTTAAATCCCATTTGGACCATTTATCTATGTCAGGTATAAATAGATAGTCCTTATTTGAAGTTAGAATTTTGAACCCAGCCGTTTCCGAAAATTCATCTCGATGAGGAACCTGGAGAGGTTTAACGCTTATACGCTCATTCAACTGTTGGATACTATCAAATGACTCAGGAACTAACTGAATATTACCCAGGCTTACTAACTGGCTCCACGGACCGTTTGAAGTTAAGAACTCCCGCATCTTAGGCAACGCATGGACTTTTACATTTTTGCTTCCTAGTGCTTCTCTTCCCAGTTCCATAAGCCCAGTATAATGGCCCATATGCGCGTGCGATAAGAAAATTCCTTCTGGTAAGTACGGATATTTACCATTAGTGAGTTCTTTAAATAATTGTAATTGTTCTACAAAATCTGGAGAAGCCTCAAACATCCACCATTTTTTCGAAACTGGATCTGTTAGGGCTAAAGACACCACTAACCGCTTAATTGAATCGTGCTGATTAGCAAGATTGCAACAATTTCTCTCACATCCAATGTGTGGGAATCCACCGTCCTGAGCAACGCCTAGAACTAGAAGTTCTGGCAAAGAATCATTCTGTGCGCAAGCTGCCGACAGAATCAATAAACAAAAAAGAATATGTAAGAATTTTACCACTTAGTAGTCTGACATTCCACCTTTGTAATTTTCAGGAACCGTTCATCCGTCCATTCTCTATTGTCAGTGATTACGTCAATTTTCCCTGGTAAGGCAATTGAACTTAATTTTCCTTTTTTATTTAAAGACGGGGTATCTAGTATATAATTGATTTCATAATTCTTCCCTGTACTATAATCTGTATTAAACGCGAGGTAGCAAAGATGTTCACCTACTCGATGTTTCAAGACTTCGATACAATATTCTCCTTTTTGTAAATAATTAAAACTTCCTCCAATTAATCCGCAGCCTATTTTAAAATCAGCTAAGTCCATTAAAGTTGAGTTACTATTAGTAATACAAGCCACATAATTTTTGAAACTCTGTAAGTCCGAAATCATTTTTTTATTGTTAACTACTTCTTTTGGATGTGCTGAGAAATACTTTGTAACTTCTTTGCTCACTGTTCTCAAACTTGATAATATCTCTTTGCATTTTATTTGATCCCCAATTTGCTCTTCAAATTGACTAACATAACCTTCGAAATCATTGTTGAAATCATTTGGACCTCTAGTTGCGGACAAACTAACCAAAGTTGAAATACAAATCGCTAACAGAATCAGGATCAAATATTTATTTCTTGTTTTGAATTGCATGGACCTTTATATAATTGGCTACTTTTTAAAACCAAGAGTCGTGCCTAAAGTTAAAAAAGGAAACCTAAATTTAAGCGAATGTTGAATATTAAATAACTAGATCCGTTGATTATAGATCTCGGTCAATTTGCATCAACAATTAGGCATTTCAAATTGTTGCCTTGAATTCTGCAGTTAACAATGATAAAGTTGATCAGTTTTTCAATTCTTTTTTAATTGTTAAGTAACTAACAATAAGCATCCTAAACATACCGTTTTTCTTTATTTGAGTGAATATTAACGATAGAATTGGTAAATTCAATTAACTAAAATATGCGCCATGAAGTTAATTGCTATTTTATTCTTTTCGCTGACTGTTTCTTTTGCTGCAGCTCAGACCAACATTACCTGGACTAACACCATTGCCGAAGATGCTGTACATGTAGATTTTGATCCTGGCGATTATCTTTCAGCTCAACCTATAACTAA
The DNA here is from genome assembly GCA_047639575.1 of Parvicellaceae bacterium. Classification (GTDB taxonomy): domain Bacteria; phylum Bacteroidota; class Bacteroidia; order Flavobacteriales_D; family Parvicellaceae; genus JBLIOB01. Next base: position 3,134 of record JBLIOB010000280.1, on the reverse strand, counting down.
TCATTATCAAATCCTTTGTGATTTACAAAACCGTATATCAGCTGATTCACTAAAAGATCACTTGGCGCATTTGGTTTCTTTTGGAACAAGAAATACGTTTTCGGACACTAACTCTAGCACTATTGGTATTGGCGCTGCCAGACGATGGGCTATGTCCAAATTCAATCAATTTAGTGCAGAAAATGACAATCGCCTTTTAACAAGTTATTTGTCATTCGATCGTTTAGGAATGGCCTGTGGTGATTTCTACGATTTACGAAATGTTATGGCCATACTGCCAGGTAGTGATACCTCGCAGAAATCGATTATAATAATTGAAGCACATATGGACTCACGCTGTGAAGATGGATGTGATACGGCAAGCATTTGCCCTGGAGCAGAGGATAATGGAAGCGGTTCTTCATTGGTAATTGAATTAGCGCGAACCATGAGCAAATACACTTATAAAAGAACGATAATGTTCATGCTAACAATAGGCGAAGAACAAGGTTTATTGGGGGCAGATGCGATGGCAGATTACTGTGCAAATAATGGAGTCCAAATAAAACAAGTTCAAAATAATGATGTGATTGGAGGAATAATATGTGGTAACACCTCTTCTGCGCCAAGTTGTTCTGGACTTAATGACATTGACAGTACTCAAATTCGATTATTCTCTCTAGGCACTACTGGTGCTCATCATCGGAACTTTACCAGAACAATTAAATTATGGTATGAAGAAACAATGGGTGGAGTTGTTACTGTTCCAACCACTATTTCAATTATGAACCAAGAAGATCGATTAGGTAGAGGTGGAGATCATCAGCCTTTTAGACAAAGGGGTTATAGAAGTTGCAGGTTTACCGCAGCAAACGAACATGGAGATGCGGGAGTTGGCATAGGTTATTTAGACAGACAGCATACCGGAGGAGACGTTATTGGCATTGACACAGATGCCGACTTAATTGTTGATAGCTTTTATGTAGACTTTAATTACCTAGCTCGAAATACGATGATAAATGCCATGAGCGCTTCATTATCAGCTATTGGTCCAGACTACCCTCTATTTCAATTGTTAGATGAGCCTACTGGGTTAAGAGTTAAGTTATTGTCTCATCACAATATGCCCGAATATCGAATTGCCGTTAGATTGCCCTCAAATCTAGATTGGGACTTTATTTACCGTACAACGGACACTTCTTTTATTGTTCCAGGTCTTGACTCTGCAGTTAGTTATGCTATTTCAGTAGCGGCTATAAACAGTGATGGGATTATGGGAAACTTCAGCGGTGAGATCATTCAAAACTCTGATGTATCGACTGCACCTGGAACGCCTGATGTTTTACCATATGGAACCCCATGTTCTCTGGTTGGAATTAAGAAAGACAACACGCTCCCAACCTCTGGGATTTCTTTATTACCAGCTAGACCTAACCCTTTTCAAGAGACAACCAACATTGCTGTTTTTAATGAACTTTCAACAACCAAACAGGCAAATATTGAAATTAGAGATATTCAGGGAAGGCTACTCAAAAAATTTAATTTGCAACTAGTGAAGGGAAATAATTTCGTGCCTTATCATCCGAACCAAATAGCAAATGGAATCTATTTCTGCAATTTATATGTTGAAGGAAAATTGATTGGAAGCCAGAAAATTATTCGAGCTTTAAACTAAAAAGTCTCTCATAATTCACAATAGAAATAAGGGTTAAATAATGAAATTCCGACCTTCTGAACACAAAGACATTACGAAGATAATCGAGAGACATAACTTAGATTTGAAAGATTTTTCATTCGTCAAAAGGAAAGGCAGGCTACATATTCACTATAAAAACCAAGATCCTAGCTTTTCATTTTTTAGAACAATCGAAACAAAATTAGTTGGCAATCGATTCGAAGAAATCACCTTGTTTAAGGTCTCTATTCAAACTGAATTAGGAATTATGAGAAGCTGGGAAGAAGTATTACTAATGGTCAACAATTGGTTAACTTCTTTAAATAAGTGACAGTTCCATTCTAATATTACATCTTTCATAAGGAGTGTCCTTTGGAACTTCTACTTCTTTAAATCCCATTTTATTATACAAGGTTATCGCTGGAACTAACTTACGATTTGAATCTAGCATGACCGTATTCGCCCCATTATTACGGCAATATTCAATTGCCGCCAACATTAATTTCAATCCTATTTTTTGCCCTTGGAACTTGTCAGTAACGCCCATCTTAGAAAGTTCTAGCACTCCATGGTCTCTAACAATTAAGGCCACTACTCCAACTATTTCTTTTTGAACTTTTGCAAATAGTATTTGCCCACCCGGATCTAGAATGTACTTCTCTGGATTTTGTAGTACTTCCCTATCATAGTCTTCTATATAAAAATGTTCTTCCAGCCATTCATTATTCAATTGCTCAAAATTGGCTCTGTATTTTGTTTCGAATTCAATGATGTCGCAATCCATTTCTGTCGGGTTAATTTTTTAATAATTTTGTTTTTTATCATTTAATCAAGTGGTCTTATAAATGATAGAAAATCAAATAATTCTTTTTTATGCAAATTTACAATTTTCAACTAAACAGATTTATAAATGGTTTAGCGCATGTAATTAACACACTGAATTTCAAACGTTTAAAGTCTATTCCGCGTAATTTTATTACGATTATTTTTTAACTTGCATTAGCCACTGATAATCCCTAATTATCATAAATGAAAACTAACACAACAAGACTCATCGGAGCGGTACTATTTAATTGTAGCCACTAAGGGCGATTTACCAACCCATTCATCAGACTTTATACATTCTATAATGAATGTTAGAATTTGCAACTTGTCTACACTTGTTGAGAGAAGCTTACTTTCGTGCGCAACAAAATTTCCTTCCTTTTTGGGTTTAACGAAACCTGGGCGCAAGGCTGTCCATTTTAAATTGCTTTTAGCCATTATTTCGAGTTCCCCATCTTTTGTTTTAACAACTTTCGAAAACATTAGCTTAAAGACGAAGCGCAATAATTTTCTTTTCCCAAAAAGACGTTCTTCAGGCAAGATAATTGATCCTCCAGCGATAGTAATTAGTCGACTCACCTCATTTTCCTCCATCACATCTACTAGATCACGCATGGCCATTACATAATCGCTTGGAACATAATTACCTCTCATT
>JBLIOB010000279.1:0-5593 GCA_047639575.1 Parvicellaceae bacterium | reverse complement strand
TGGTATTCCCACCAGTCATTTAAATACACATCTTCATTTGCACCAAGCCCAATAAAAGCTCTACCACTTACGCTATAACTAACCATGTGAAACCTTGGCCCACCAGGAAAATCCGCGCGTTGTGTCCATTGATCTATTGAAGGTTTATACTCCCACATTTCATCAATATAACTGTCTGGACCAATTTTTCCTGAGCACACATATCCTTTGTCAATCCCTGTAAAAGCCGTGGAAAAATACACTCCTGTTCCCGTTCCTCCAGGGAAACTTGCAATACTCAACCATGAGTTGGTAAGTGCATTGTATTTCCAAAAATCATTTAAGATATTACCTGCCGGGGCTGAAACATTATCTACCCCTGTTCCTACATAACCGAAATCGTTAATTGTAAAAGCGACTGCGTTTCTACGAGGGCTACCTGGTAAATTGGCTTTTTGCGTCCATGCTTGTGTAGTGGCATCAAACTCCCATAAATCATTGTGTACGATATCTGCCGTGTCCACCCCACATGAAACATAACCCTTCCCGTGTACACTAAAAGCCACAGTTCGATCCCTTTGACCAGATGCAAAATCTACACTAGGTTCCCAAGAGTTTGGTCCTTGAGAAAAAGAACCCAGGGCCATTAATAAAATGATGTTTAGTAAAACGAATCTCATTTAGTCACTACAATTTTTCCTTGAGAAACAAATTTTGAATCGTTGTAAAATTGATAGACATATGTTCCATTACTTAGGTCTGCGCAGCTAATTGTGTTGGATTGATCAATTTGAACATCCTTTACTTTTTTACCGTTCAAATTATAAAGCGTCACACTAGCCTCAGACATAGTCTGACTGTAGTTAAATCGAATTTCATTTGATGTCGGATTGGGATAAACTGAAACAACCACCTCTTCGACTTCATCAAAGCCAACAGTACTTGCATCGAAACTCCAAAAATCTCTGAAGTTAATTCCGTTGGTGCCAATGCCACAATACCCGATGTTTCCTATGGAGAAACATTCTAGAAATCTACGCGTTGAACCAGGAAAATCTTGTAACTGTCGCCATGAGTTTGTTAGTGGATTGAATTCCCACACATCTTTAAAATTCTCTCCAGTGCCCCAATTGGTGCCAGTGAGGATATATCCTTTCCCTTGGATGGCAAATCCAGAAGCCCCTGCTCTTGCAGTCGGTCCTACATCTGCTAATTGAAGCCATTGGTCAGTCGATGGCTTATATTCCCAAAAATCATTTCCTGCTCCATAATCTCCAAACGCAGTTCCATAATATCCCTTATTTCCAATTGAAAAAGAAACACCAGTATTTCTACCTGGCCCTGGAAACTGAGCAATCATGGACCAAGAATCAGTTGTAGCATCGTACTCGTAGAAGTCATTTGCTCCGGCAGATGCGACACTTCCGCAACCTACATATCCTTTTCCGTTAATGGTAAAAGCAGTTCCTCCCGTACGTCCTACTCCTGCAATATCGGACATTTGAGTCCAGACATTCGTAACAGGGTCATACTCGTACATATCACTAAAATTTAACGCAGACGCGCTTCTACCTGTTCCGCAATATGCTTTATTCCCAATCGAAAATGAAACTGCATGATATCTTGGTCCTCCTGCAAAGTTGGCTTTTTGAGTCCAAGTATCTGACCCTGGATCATATTCCCAAATATCTTCGTAAACAGTATTTACAACAGAATTAATGTGTCCTAAGCCCATATACCCTTTATCCTGAATCGAAAATGCTGTTCCTCTATGTCGACCCACACCTCCAAAACTGGACCGTTGTTCCCATGCGTCTGCGAATGCAGAATTCACTGTCAATAATAAAATTATAACAGTCGATAACTTGATTAATAATTTCATTCTATTACTAATTTTTTATGAATCTGATCTCCTTCAGATTTAATTTCTAAATAATAAATTCCTGCGCTAAACCTACTTATGTCCAATTCTCCATTGTATGATTCTTTCATAAGCATTTTACCTTGTTGATTGTAAAGTCCAACGGTACCATTGGTGAGACCATCGATTCGAATAATGTTCATCGCAGGGTTTGGATAAATTTGGAATTGGCTTGCACTGTTTTCGTTAACCGAGACGGTAGATTGATAAACATTAAGCGTATAATCACCTTTATCCAAATTCCAGCCCTCTATTGAGACGAAAACAGTGTCCAAGCCAAAAGTAGAAAAGGTAACCTCTGATTGTGGCGCGCAGCTCACTGCGTCATCACTAAAAAATATTGGAGTTAATGCTCCATTGTATATTGTCAGGTAGGTGTCGAATAAAGAGCCGCACGATGAAACTGTTAATTGGTCTACGGTGCCATCCAAAATAACCCTATAAAAAACATCTGGTGAAGGGTAAACGGTCGAAACACTCGTGTAACAAATAGCAGTTGAATGTACATCTGTATAAGGCAATGCGGAAACCTCTATTGCGTCACTAGCGTCATCGCCAAAATAACTTGAACAATCAACTCCGTTTTGAATTTCAATTGTGAAATCCATCGTAGATCCCCACGAGAAAGTAGCGCAAGGGTCTAAAGGTATAGATCCATTTTCTTGTTGAATTATTCTCATTCGAGTCGTTCCGTTAAAAGCTCCTGCAGGAACGGTAAAATTAAAATTACTCATAGAAACTGGAGGAATCCCAGTCCACGTGCCAAGAGATTCACTAGGGTCAAAAACTTGATCAAAATTATAATCGATCCAAGCCTCTCCTGCGCCATTATAATTATTCCCGCATGTCCCGAACTGTACGTTTAATGTATAATTCCCTCCTGAATTGAGTGTGGCAGAGTTAGCTGTTAGATCTTGTAAACCAATAACTCCAGGGCAACCAACATAACTGATGTTAGCTCCTCCTTCGCCAGTTAATCCAACTGATTCAACATTTGAATCAATATTGGAGCTAGGACCAACGCTGGTACAGAATTGGCCAAATAAATGGCCATTGAGGAAAGTCAAGATTATTAGAAAAACTACTTTATTCATGCTTGGCGCTCTTAGACAGACGTGTTAAAACGATGAGAAGATAATAATTCCAAGCCACTAAAGTGTAAATTAAGCTTAGAAAAACTTACAATTATTGGAATTTCAATACCTTGACGCTTTGAAATTTATACCCTTTAGATTATGACACGTGTTTACGCAATTATTATGGCTTCGGCAATTTGTTTTTTTGGATGCTCAAAATCCCCAGGGTATGGCGGCAAAGGAGTAATTAAAGGAAATGTTACCATAAATAAAGTGGATGTCTTTGGACAAATCGAGGGTAGTTATATAGGTACAGATCAAGAAATCTCGATTATTTATGGCGATAATAGTAATCAGATTGACGATGACATCAAAACAAGCTTTGACGGCAGTTTTCAGTTTAAATACCTATATCCCGGAAATTACAAGGTTTTTCTTTATTCCGATCATATTCAAAATATGGTTGCGCCTAGAGACAGCAGCATCTTATTTGAAGTTAACATTGCCGGTAAAGAAGACGTCATGGACATAGGTGAAATAATCGTGATTAAGAAATGATTCGGTTCTATCTCACATTTGCGTTGTTACTAACTTCCTTTGGGTTAACTGCGCAATCGGTTAACCAAGATTTTGGGATTTGGTCTAAAGCTAAAATCTCCTACAAATTGGGAGATTTCAGGCCATTTTTTAACCTCTCGCACCGAACAGATAACAATAGTGAAGACCTAGAAAGTTTCATTGTACAAGTTGGTACAAGCTACAAGCTAAATAAACATTTTAAGTTCTCCTTGGGTTTACGATCAACATATGAACCAAATATAGATGGTAATGGAGTACAGAGTTATCGGTATATACTTGATGCCAAATACTACCAGAAAATAAAAAAATTCAATTTCTCTTTTCGAAACAGATTTCAAACAACATATCAATTTCTAGAACAAGCCAATCCAGTAAATCGTTTCATGATAAAGATTGAGCGAAAAATTATTAAAAAACTAACTGGGTTTGTGGCAAATGAATGGTTTTTACGTTTAGTTGATACGCAAGGAGTTCATTTCGATCGATATCGGATCTACAGTGGACTTGAATATCGAGTAAACAAGAGACTTGACATAGCCGTTAAGTATATTCGCATTAATCGGCTCGCTCTAAGTGACCGATTTAATATGCATATAATCAGTGCTTCGGGCTCTTACTTATTGAAGTTTAAGAAAAAGAAGAAAGCGGAAAGCAAATTGCAGCTTTAATGGTTGGTACTATCATTCACTTTTTTCATGCCTTCCTGATTTCTAGAAAAGAAGATCCAGTGCGCCAAAATCCCAATCACAATTACAATCGTACAACCAATTACGTTGTACCACAAATATCCGACTCCTGAAACCACTTCATAGACGGTAAGAAAATGAAGGAGTACCACAGATATTTGGCCTACAATCCCTCCTACTAATGCCCCTCTTCCCATTACTCTTTTGAAGAAGAACGCCAGCAAGAAAACGCCTAAAATTGTTCCATAGAACAACGAGCCAAGTAAGTTTACCAGCTCAATTAAGTTTTCAAATAGACCAGCAACCAGGGCTATGACAATTGCCGAGCAGCCCCAACCTACCGTTAATAATTTACTTACCCGTAAGTCCTTCTTTTCGTCATCCGATTTAGACCAATACTTCTTGTAGAAATCTATTGTTGTGGTGGCCGCTAGGGCATTAAGCTCTCCTGCCGTGGAAGACATTGCAGCAGAGAATATAACCGCTAACAACAGTCCAATTAATCCTGTTGGGAGGTAATTAAGTACAAAAGACAAAAAGATATAATCACTATCCTTTGGCGCGTAATCAATGTCATAAGAAACTAGTCTGTCTTTATAAGAAGTTCTTATCGAATCTTGTGCAACTTGAAGCAATCTGACTTGATCAAAAACAAAGGCCTGATCTTTAGATTCTAATAGTTCCTTTTTCTGGTCAAAAACAATGTCGTACTGACTTTCAATTACGGATAATTCTACGCTTTGCTCTTCTGTAACATTTACCGCAGCTGCATTAAAAATAATTGGAGGTTTGTTGAATTGAAACGATACAAAAACCATTACCCCAATCAATAGAATAAAGAACTGCATCGGGATTTTCACCAAGCCATTAAACATCAATCCCATTCGTGACTCTTTTAAAGACTTTCCACCTAGGTATCTTTGTACTTGAGATTGATCCGTTCCAAAGTAAGAGACAAAGAGAAACAAACCTGCAGTTAAACCTGACAACAGCGTGTATCGTTCCGATAAATCTGTAGAAAGACTAATGACATTCATCTTGCCTAAGTTTCCTGCAATATCGATCCCCTCTGAAAATCCAACTGTATCTGGGAAACTCTGAACTACGTAATAAAATGCGATAAACATTCCACCCATAATTACGCCCATTTGCCATTTTTGGGTTAGCGATACGGCTCTACTACCGCCTGAAACAGTATAAACGATTACCAAGGCTCCAATCAACAAACAGGTTAATTGTAAGTTCCATCCCAATAGGGTTGAGAGAATAATTGCCGGAGCATAAATTGTAATTCCTGCCGCCAATCCTCTTGAGATCAAAAAGAGAGAGGCAGTAAAAGACCGAACCACCCC
>JBLIOB010000278.1:0-5698 GCA_047639575.1 Parvicellaceae bacterium | reverse complement strand
TTGACATAAATATATGAGTTTTAAAAGAAAAGATGGTCTTTTTAACTTTTATTGGAATAAGACTCAAATTGACCGAGCGCTAGGTCTAAATAGCTATTTTCGTGGTGTGGGATTCCCGTTTTATATCGCAAGGAGATATTTGTTCTCCAAGAAGTCACATAACATTATCAATGTAATTTCAATGATTTCTGTTGTAGGAGTGATGGTAAGCACCGCTGCTATGGTCATTATTCTGTCTGCGTTTAACGGATTTGAAGGAGTTGTAGAAGGGCTGTATACTTCATTTGATTCTGACTTAAAAGTTGAACTTAAAGAAGGAAAGAGTTTCAACGAGTTTGAAGTTCCTTTTGATGAAATCGAGAGTCTTCAAGGTTTAAAAAATATTACCAAAGTAATAGAGGAAATAGCATTGATTAAACATGAAGATCGATGGGTAACCTGTACGATGAAGGGCATTGAAGAAAAATTCCTACAAGAAACAGGAATCGATTCAATGATGATTGAGGGATTTTTGGATTTAGGCGATGAGAATGGTGGATTAGCAATTATTGGTTATGGCATTCAAAGTAGGCTAGGAGTAACTGCCGACCCAAGGTTTATTGATATTGTTTCTGTGCATGGATTAGTTCGAACTAAAAAGATCAAGAAAACAAATCAAGCGTTCAACACTAAATCAATTCCCATTGGAGGAGTGTTTGCCATTAATCCTGAATTTGACGAAAAGTATTTTATCGTCCCTTTAAACTTTGCATCAGAAATCTTAGAATACGAAAATGAGTACACGGGGTTTGAGCTGAACTGTGTAGAAGGAGTAAGTGTAGAGAACATGAAAGAAACCCTCGAAAAGATGATCGGGAGTGACTTTGAGGTGAAAACATACTTCGAGCAGAACTCATTACTTTATCAAACTCATCAAAGTGAAAAATGGATGACTTTTGTTATTTTGACATTTATTTTGGTGCTCTCCTCCTTTACATTAATAGCCTCATTAACGATGCTTGTTATTGATAAGAAAAATGATATTTACACGCTATCCAGTATGGGCGCAACAAGAGGAAAGATTAAGAGAATATTTTTCATTGAAGGCATGCTGATAAACTTGGTTGGAGCATTACTCGGTTTGGCCATTGGATATGGTATTTGTTGGGGACAACAAACGTTTCACTGGGTGGAACTTGGCGGAGCAATTGTGCCTTATTATCCAATTGACATGCAATTTGGAGATTTCGTTCTGATTCTATGTACGCTTTTAATTATTGGAATGGTAGCTACATTTTTCCCAGTTAGCTACTTAATAAAGCGACACTTCACTCAGGAAAATTGACTTAATACTTCATCGAAGATTGCGTAAAGTTCTTCGCTCGTATCGGTTGTTACCAAACGCATTCTTAGTGGTTTGAAGTTTTGAATTCCCTTAAAGTAATTCGCGTAATGCCTTCTCATTTCCACTATTCCTTGACGTTCACCTTTCCACACTATTGATCGATCTAAGTGTTCTTTGGCAACTTCAACTCGTTCTTTTATTGTGGGCTGTGCTAGATGTTCGCCAGTAGCCATAAAGTGCTTTACTTGGTTGAAAAACCAAGGGTTTCCTATACTAGCTCGACCAATCATAATGCCGTCCACGCCATATCTTTCTCGATATTCTACCGCTTTTTCAGGTGCGGTAATGTCGCCATTACCAAATATTGGAATGTGAACTCTAGAGTTTTCTTTAATTTTCCCGATCAATGTCCAATCTGCTTCGCCCTTGTACATTTGAACTCTTGTTCTTCCGTGAATTGAAAGCCCCTGAATTCCTACATCTTGCAAACGTTCTGCTACATCCTCAATTTGAATTGAATCATTATCCCAACCAAGTCTTGTTTTAACGGTTACCGGGAGGTTGGTAGATTTTACAATTTCTGCGGTCATTTTGACCATTTTAGGAATGTCTTGAAGAATGCCGGCACCTGCACCTTTACATGCTACCTTCTTAACTGGACATCCGTAATTAATGTCGATAATATCTGGATTAGCGGCAGCAGTTAATTCGGTTGCTCGTTTCATTGACTCGATATCAGATCCAAATATCTGAATTCCAACAGGGCGCTCATCTTCGAAGATGTCGAGCTTCATTTTGCTTTTTACAGCATCTCTAATAAGTCCTTCAGAAGAAATAAATTCCGTGTACATGATGTCGGCACCATACTTCTTGCACAATGCACGGAAAGGAGGATCGCTCACGTCTTCCATTGGAGCAAGCAACAAAGGAAATTCCCCGACTTCTATATTTCCTATCTTTACCAACTTCTCGAATTAAGATTTTATTTCGCTAATTAAAGGAGCAAAAGTACAAATCTTAATGGCGCAGGAAACCACCTTTAAATAGTATAGGATAAAACCACATGCGGAAACCACTTTTTCAAACATATTCACCTGGGGTTAAATTTTTGCTGGCCCTTGTAGTTGTTATGATAGCTTGGATTATGGTTCGCGGAATAGGACTTTGGGTTGGGGAAGTCTTATCGGGTGTGGATTTAGCTTCTGTAGGTGAAATTGATTATTCAGATTCAGCTACGATCAACGCGATTAGAATTTCAAGCACTATAGGGAACTTTGGGTTTTTAATTGGAGCTATATTGTTTTCATGGCTCTGTTGTAATCAGATTACAAGTTATTTTCACCTTAAATCCAGATTTAAGTTTAAGTATTTATGGGTTGTTATTTTGGTTTTTATTCTTGCTGTGCCAGCTGTGAATTTTTTGTCGATTATTAATGAAATGATTTACCCCGGTGAGGCGCTAGATGAAATGCAAGACGCTTCTTATCAAGTAAAAAGCGCGATTCTAAACACCACGAACGGTTGGACCGTAGTGTTAAATATATTGACAATGGCATTGGTTCCAGCGATTTGTGAGGAGCTGTTTTTTCGAGGTGTATTATTAAGATTGTCGTATCAAGGTACTGGTAGAATTCACCTTGGTGTCATAATGTCGGCTCTGGTTTTTGCTCTTTTTCATCGTGAATTTGATAACATCTTATCGATAACATTTATGGGTGTGATTCTTGGCTACTTATACGTTTATTCTGGAACGATTCTGGTGCCCATTCTTTTACACTTTCTCAATAATTCTATTTATATCATATTGTCAGCGGTTAGTGCCGGAGCCCTGGCTGAAACTACAGTACCCACTGAGCTTATGATCTGGATTGTTAGTGGGCTTGTATGCCTGTTTTTATTGTTGTTTTTCCTGAAGCGATCTGTTAATCAGGAAGGTTGGAATCGAATGCAAGGTTCGCTGTTAAGGGATTAATTATTTCTCCGTTCCAGACAAAACTATATCATAGATTTCCATAGTGACCAGTTGTTTCTTGATTCGGTTTACTATGCCCATTTTAATTTCTTTGTCGATTTCTAAATAAGCAAGAATTTGCTTTGATCCGTTTTCTGATGTCGAAGGTCCAGCATTTTTCAAATAGGCAGGAATCTCTTCTATCGTGCAGATCGCATCGCCAAGTTGAATTATCGTTCGGTTGGTTTTGAAGTCTTTTCCAACCCGAATATTTGCTAGAAGGCTTTGATCTTCAAATCGGTAAAGGTTTTCCGATGAAGGAACTTCATATTCCACCAAAGGATCAGAGGTTTTCATAACGGCCACGGCCATAAAAAAGAAGAGTAAGATAAAGACAATGTCGGGTAGGGAGGTTGTTGAAATTCCAGTTACTTTTCTTATTGATTTTCTTTTAAGCTTTTTCATTTAGAAATTTTTTGGGTTTGGTTCTAGTAGTTTTAAAGGAAGTTGGTGCCGAATAGCTCTAATCTTCTCTCGAGCTGAAGGGTCGGAGTCTTTTAGCTTCATTAAGTGATCAAACGTAATGTTGAAATGCTTTTCAGCTAGTTTGTTTCGTTCGTCCTTGAGAACTGCCGAGATTTGATCCAGAACCGAGAAATACGCTTTATAAGAAGTGCCGTTGTTAGATTGGAATCTAATTACAGCTCTTTTGCTCATGATTGTAAAATCACCGAGCAAGGTTCTAGATTGACGATAGCCTTCCCATTCCTTTATATGACCTTGATATCTGCTTATTTGGTACCACTGGGCCTGGGAGGTGGCGCTTTGTTCAGCGTTCTTCACTAAAGCTGAAAGTTTATTAAGTGTATCTGCTATTCTTGCTTCAGTTACTCGGTGGCGAATTGGCATATTGTCTGCTTCACTTAAGTAAAACTCTTGCACGAATCTGGTTACGTCTGCCAGTTCATGATCCACTTTCTCAATATTAATGTGGTCGTCAGAATTCAATATTATATTCAAGACATTTCTTTCGAAAACATCTGGTGGGATCCAGCCTGGAGGAGGTTTTATGTCTTGGGGTAGTCTAAACCTAAGTCCAAGGTCTTTGTCCAAGGTTGTGGTTACTAGCCAAAAAATGAGAAGTAAGAATGCAATGTCGGCCATGGAGCCAGCATTGATTTCAGGGATGTTTCGATCTGCCATAATTGATTTTTAATCAACTCGTGGAGAAATCATGGAAAGCCCATGCAGCAGAAAAGTTGTTTTAAGCTAGATGCAGATTAGAATGTAATTGCATAAAAAAACCCGTTCAAATCAGTAATTAACTGTTTTGAACGGGTTTGAATAAAGTTAGTGTGCTTTATCTATTCGCTTTCAAGAGCAGAATAGGCCACTTCGTATTGTTCTATTTGCTGTAAACGTTCTTTGATCTTATTTACAATTGCCATTTTTGTTTTAATGTCAATGTCTAGATAAGCTACTAGATCAGTCACCTTTTCTGCAGGTAGACCAGATCGTTTCTGAACGATGAAATCTGCGATATCATCAATAGATTTAAGCGCAGAATTTAGCTGAATCCTAGCAACATTAGATTTAGAGTCAATTGCTTTACCAACTTTAATGTTAGCTAACAACGATACATCTTCAAATCTATAAATTGCATTCCCAGTCGGTTTAGTGTATTCAACCAAAGGATCTGTAGTCTTCATAACAGCAACCGCCATAAAGAAGAAAAGTAAAATAAATACAATATCCGGAAGGGAAGCCGTAGATATTCCAGCTTGTCCTTTTCCTGATTTTTTCTTAATTCTTGCCATAGTAATTACGGGTTAAACGTTTCTTGCGTCTGGTTCTAAAAGTCTTAATGGAAATCTAACTCGAACCGCTTTGATTTTCGGTCTCATTGTCAAATCTCCCTTTTCTTCTAGGATCATCATTTCGTCATAAGTCACGCCAAAAGCACCTAAAGAAAAATCATTTCTTAGTACTTTTAACACTCCTTTAATTTGATCCAGAACGCTAAAGTAAGTTTCAAATGTAGTTGCGTTGTTCGATTCAAAACGGATCACCGCTCTTTTCGAAATACAGTCAAAAGGTGCCTCGCCAGTTAATTCAAAGCAATCCTTTTTTCCCTCCCACTCAATTAAATACTTCTCATATTTATCCACCATGGTGACCATAAGCAGAGGGTCTGGTTCAGTCTTCCATTGTGAAATAAGTACATCTAGTTTCGCCATGGTATCTGCAATGGTGCTCGCATTAACCAAGTGTCTTTCGGGCATGTTATCATCATCACTTTCGTAAAAGTCCCTTACTGAAACTTCTACTTCTTCGATTTGAGCTAACTTATCCTCAATAGCCACTTGATCCAATCCGTTTACAGATATCTTCAAGACATTACGATCTCTAACTTCCGGACAATC
>JBLIOB010000277.1:0-5711 GCA_047639575.1 Parvicellaceae bacterium | reverse complement strand
TTATGAAGGATACGGAAGAGATTGAAAAAGCCCATCAATTAAACAGGCGAACCACTTATCAGATCATTTCCTTAGAATTCGTTTCTTCAACAGAATCTCAAAAATAAAAAAAGCCTCAACCTGAAAATTCAGAATGAGGCTTTTGTAAATATCGTGAATAAAACTATTTACTTTCAGCAGGCTGTTCTGTCTTAGCATGCGAATTAACAATCTTCTTTTGCTCAGCTGTAAGTTTAGCCATTAGCTCAGAGTTCATTAATTTCTTATAGTTTGCTACTTTCTCAGATACTGCAGCAGCTTCAGTCTTGTTCTTTTTTCCTTCTATCAATTGATTTTCAATCATTGATTCATACTTAACCATGATAGCAGTAATTTCAACTAACTGTTCACCAGTTACTGAAAGCTTATCCGCCCATTGAGAAATCTTGGCGTCAACTTTCTGCTGTACGCTTGGAGTAATTTGTTGAGCATTTGCAAATCCGATTGCAAATACAAGTGCTATTAGTGCGACAACTTTTTTCATTTTGGTTTGTTTTTTGATAAAGTTATTAAATATAATTTAATGTAGCCAATACAAATATTCTGCCATTTAACTCTACATTCATCCGCTAATACGATTAAATTCTTCCGTCAGAATTTTCAGAATAATTTTACACTGAATAAAAACAACTTTATGAAATCAATAACTGCGTTACTATTAGGGACGTTCATTACGGGATTAAGTTGCCATGCCCAAAATAAAATAGAATTTGAAGAATACGATTTAAGCAACGGATTGCACGTAATTTTGCATGAAGATCATACCTCACCTATCGTTACCGTGAGTGTAATGTACCATGTTGGATCTAAAAATGAAGATCCGAGTAGAACTGGATTCGCTCACTTTTTTGAGCATTTATTATTTGAAGGGTCAGATAATATTAAAAGAGGAGAATTTGCTAAATATGTAGAAAACGCAGGTGGAATTTTAAATGCGAACACTTCAAACGATCGAACTTTTTACTTTGAAAACTTACCATCTAACATGTTAGAGATGGGTCTTTGGCTTGAATCTGAGCGAATGATGCATGCAAGAGTGGACATTATTGGTGTTGAAACACAAAGAGATGTTGTTAAGGAAGAGAAGAGACTTAGAGTTGATAATCAGCCTTATGGCTCTATTATTGGAGAGATCATGAAGAGGATGTATAAAGTTCATCCTTATAAATGGCCTACAATTGGTTCAATGGAACACTTAAACGCAGCTAAAGAAGAAGATTACATCGCATTTTACAAGAACTACTATGTTCCTAACAATGCTATTCTTTCAATCGCGGGTGATATTGACAAGAAAAGGACTAAAGAATTAATCAAAGCTTATTTTGCGGAAATTCCAAAAGGATCTAAAGCCATTCCCGCTGTTACAGCTGTTGAACCTCCATTAGGTGGTGAAGTAAGAGATACTGTTTATGACAATATTCAGTTGCCTGCAGTTGTCCAGGCGTATAGAATGCCTGCAAATGGCACCGAAGATTTTTATGCCGTTAGTATGCTAGCTCAATTGATGTCTCAAGGAGAAAGCTCTAGACTTCAAAAGAAATGTGTAAATGAAACGCAATCTGCCATGTTTGTTGGAGCATTTCCTTTCGCTTTAGAGCATCCTGGAATTACTTTATCGTTCGGAATTTGTGCAAACGAAACAAAACCTGAAACGCTAGAAGCTGAAATAGATGCAGAATTTAAAAAGGTAAAAGAGGAACTTATTTCTGATAAGGAGTTTGAAAAATTGAAAAATCAGATAGAAAGTAATTTTGTTAGTTCAAACTCATCAATGATGGGTATTGCTGAATCATTAGCAGATTATGAAATGTATTTAGGAGATGCTAATCTTGCAAATACAGAAATTGATCGATTTTTGAAAGTAACGAAAGAAGACATTAAAAGAGTAGCGAATAAATACTTTGTAAAAGACAACCGAGTTGTACTTTACTATTTACCAAAAGAAGAAACTGCCGAGTAACTAGTAGTTGTCGCAAAGAAATTTAGAAAAGATGAAAAGAATTATAAGTACTTTATTAATTACTACCATGGCAATTGGGCTTAGCGCTCAAGTTACCATTGATAGAACTACACCACCTGTTCCAGGTCCGGCTCCAAAATTAAACATTGGTAAAGCCGTTAGCTTTCAGTTAGATAATGGATTAAAAGTGATCGTAGTAGAAAATCACAAATTGCCAACCGTTTCATTTAGATTAACAGTTGACATGGATCCTTTATTAGAAGGAGACAAAGTTGGATACGCGGACATGGCCGGAAATCTGATTAGTGCAGGTACTGCTACTATGACGAAAGCACAGATTGACGAAGAAGTTGATTTTGTAGGTGGAAACCTTTCAACTTTCTCAAATGGTATGTTTGCCTCTTGTTTAACTAAGCATCAAGATGTATTACTAGCATTAGCGAGTGATATGTTGTTGAATCCTGCATTTCCTCAAGAAGAATTGGATAAACTTAAGAAACAAGCTAAGTCTGCGTTAAAAAGCAGTAAAACGAATCCCAATGCAATTATTGGCAACGTTGGTTCAGTCCTAAGAAATGGCTCTGATCATCCTTATGGTGAACTTCAAACGAAGGCTCATATAGATGCCATTACCATTGATGATTGTAAATCATTCTATAATACTTACTTCAGACCTAATATTTCCTATTTAGTAATTGTAGGTGATGTAACTCCAGAAGGAGCTAAAGCGTTGGCAAATAAATATTTTGGAAAATGGGAAAAAGGAGATGTTCCAAAACATGAGTACGCTCAGCCTAAAGCTGATTGGGATACTAGAGTAGCATTTGTAAATAAGCCTGGTGCAGTTCAATCTGTTATCAACGTAACTTATCCGCTGAGCTTAAAACCTGGAGATTCTGATGAATTACCTGCTAAAGTTGCCAATGCAATTCTTGGTGGAGGTGTGTTTTCAGGAAGATTGATGCAGAACTTAAGAGAAGATAAGGCCTATACTTATGGAGCTAGATCATCTTTAAGCAGTGGACGTTTGGTCGGATCATTTACAGCTTTTGCTGCTGTTAGAAACGATGTAACGGATAGTTCAGTAATAGAGTTCATGAAAGAACTTACTGCGATCTCCACCGAGCCTGTTAAGCAGTCAGAACTTGACTTGATCAAAAACAACATGAATGGTACGTTCGCTCTTTCATTAGAAAGACCACAAACCATTGCACGTTTCGCTCTGGATATTGCTCGTTACGGTCTCCCAAATGATTACTACGACACCTACCTTGAAAGACTTCAAGCGATAACTCTTGAAGACATTTCAAAGGTTGCTAAAAAGTATATTCGCCCTCAAAACGCAATTATTTTGGTTGTTGGAAATAAAGATGAGTGCGTTCCTAAGCTTGGACAGTTTGCGAAATCTGGAAAAGTTGAACTTTATGATCATCAAGCAAATCCAATTGTTGAGACAGTTAAGAAACCACTTCCAGAAGGACTTACTGCAGCTACTGTATATAATGACTACTTATATGCAATTACTGGAGAGACTAGTATGAAAAAAGTGGCCAAAAAGTACAAGAAACTAAAAACTTTAACCGTTGTTGCTTCTACTAAAATGGAGCAAATGGGCCAATCTTTCACAGTTGAAATGACTACCAAAGCAATGGCTGGATTGGGTAAACTTGAAATTAAAGTATTGGAAATGGGAATGGTTGTTCAATCATCTGTGTACAATAACGGGAAAGGGTATTCGAAAAACATGCAAACTGGGAAAAGCAAATTGGAAGGCGATGAACTTGCTAAGATCAAAGAGCAATCAATGCTTGACAAAGACATTAAAATGGCAGAGCTTGGTTACACAATGAAGCTGATCAGTATCGAAGAAATCAGTGGCGTTGAAACCTATAAGGTTGAAGTAAAAGATAAAGACGGTGATTTGTCTTATTCATATTATTCAATTAAGGATAAGTTTAAAGTGTACTCAACTTCATCAAGTAAAGGACCTGATGGCGAATTAGTATCTGCTTCATCCGAACTAGGTGATTATAAAGAAGCTGGTGAATCTGGAATCAAATTCCCTTACAAAAGACTTATTGTTACTGGTGAGCAGGAAATGGATTTCAAAGTTTCTAAAATTGAAGTCAATGAAAAAATTGACAAAGAGGAATTTAAAATTGACGAAGATTAATCGAAAACACATTCTTAAAAATCCCCATCAACTTTGTTGATGGGGATTTTTTTTTGAATCATTTTCTAGACTGACAAACTTGATTTTAGCTATATTGTGAGCACTCGAACACCTTATTAATGACCAAGTATCTTATCATTATTTTTCTAATTTGCTCTTTCACTGCTCACGCCCAGGTGCAACAGGCTTCGATATCTAAAGGCGATAAAACCAAGTCGCTGGATCTAAACAGAATTAAGTCGATCGTGTTAAATGATATTTATTCTTTTGACGGTGAAATGCTAGAATTAAACGACAGCATCTTCAAGTTTCATTCAAAGTATACTCTAAATCGAGGTACGGTAAACGTTGACACCATCTATCAATACAGAACGAGTCAGTTAACGCAGGTCTTTTATTGTACAAAAAAAGACTTGTCTAAATTCAAGTTCAAACGCAAACTGGACCCGATGAGAGGTGCAATAACATTGTCTGCATTGGTAACTTGGGTAGTTGGCTTAAGAGTTTTTGATCCGTCCAATCCTAGCACTGCTAGCTTGAGTATTGGATCTGGAATAGCAATTATAATCAACGAATTGATTTGGCACAAAGTCAACGGATTGAAAAAGTATAAAATGAAAAAGTGGAAATTTAATTAAAGTATTTTTCGACATCAAACAACCAGCACCCAGCTATATCAAATCTTTCGGGTGGTCTCCATCTTCTCAACCATATCTTCTGTCATTACATAGGTAGTATGCCGCCCTGAGGATCGATCAAACAACACTTCAAAATCAATTTTTTATAGAAGGTCTTAGCACAACACCGATAAAGTCCTTAAAGCCCACAGACTGTAAAATCTCTTGGCAAGATCGACAATGAAAATCTAGCTATTGGCCTTTTTCAAAAACCACTGGAGGATCACACTTATAATCGTAATCTCCCGGCTTTGGATTTAAACTAATTTTCGTAAATAGGCTTCCGTTCTTCATCATATCGAAGTGCACACGGTTGTAACAATTCATATCTGAACACATTTAGGGCAATAATATTTGTACGTTGAAAACATCTTAATAAAGCTAAATCCCTATGAATTTATAAAACTATTTTAACAGGCCCACGAATTAGAACTCATTCTTTCGCACAATTATTGCTAATCTTCGTAACTTAGTTGGATGAGAATTCATCAAATAACATTGCTTGTTTTACTGATTTTCAACACGCTAACTAGCCAAAGTCAAAATGCAAACATTTCTGCTGGATTAGTTTTCGATGGCGAGCCTTATTTGGTTGTCAACCCTAGTAATACTAATCACTTAGTAGTTGCTTGGATGGGCTTTCAGCTAGGTCAAAACTTAGTTATTAAAACCAAAACTTCTTTTGATGGAGGGAATTCTTGGAGCAGCTCTATTTCAATTCCACATATAGGTGCTGGCCACACATCTGCTGATCCGTCATTAGCATTTGATCATATTGGAGATCTATTTCTGTGTTTCGTAGATTATAATCCAACTACTGGTTCTGCCGGCAGCGTGGAAGTTGTAAAAAGTAGCGATGGGG
>JBLIOB010000276.1:0-5714 GCA_047639575.1 Parvicellaceae bacterium | reverse complement strand
ATTTATACAACTAACGACAATGGTAATAATTGGCAATTTGAAATCTTATCTCACGAAATAACTGGGATAAGCATTTTAGCTGAAAATAAAGTTCTGTTCTCCGGTTATGGGTATATCGGTTCAAGTAGAGTTGCAGGTGGTGATGCTGTCATATTGCATGCGCCAAGTGATTTTTTGGTTGGAGTTCATGCTATTTCATTATACAACTATATCGCTATCGGAAATTCTGGCAGTATTTATAGAAGTATTAACCGTGGGGACAGCTGGAAGAAAATTACTAAACTGAGAAAAGCCAATATAATAGATACAGAATTTGCCCAGAATAAATTGTACGCAGTAGGTTCTAACGGGGCATGCTTTTATTCTATTGACTTAGGCGAAACCTGGAAATCCATTAATTTGAAAACTACAGCCCAAATTAATGGAATTTCAGTAGCGGACCAGTATCTTAATTTAGCTGGAAGCAATGGAAATGTTTATCGAGTGTTTCTTGCTGACTTAGACTAGAAATTTTCTCATTATTAAAACATTGTTTTAATTCCCAGATTTAAATAATCTGCTTTACCCCAAATGGTTCTCAAACTTAAATGCAATGCAACATTTGTTTTCGGATTATAAACAGGGTCTTTTAAATAATAGTTGAATCCAAATTCATTTGAAAAATGAGTATCCATGAAATTGGAGATAAGGAATTGTTGAGCAATTAACTCTTTTCTAAAAGGATCATATAAATTAAACCCAAGATCCACATATATGCCGAGATGAGAAAAATGAAATTCATGGCCAATGTACCCTACTACTTTTAAATTATTACCTACAGTTTCCCCATTAAATAAAAATTCGTTTAAAATAAATCGTCTCGAGGCTTCGCTAAAATTTAGAGTTAACCCAGTATGAACAGAGCTTTTAACAGAAAGTCTTTTGGATCCTTCTATTCTTCCATAGTATACAGCATATACTGGACCATCCGTAGGAAAAGTAGTGCCTTCAATTTCATGAAAACCCACTCCCGCACCAACTACAATGCTATATCGATTTGAATCTGATAATACCTTGTAAATCTTCATTGGATTGATCTTGGGCATTTTGCTTTTGACTTCGACCCCAATTAATGGAACATTAGCTCCCAAGTTTGGAACGCGATAATGACCATTAGAACTATGACGAAAATTGACCTTTATTGCCAACGATAACTTTTCATTAATTTGGCGCCCAACACCTACACCAATCACCGGAGTTCCAACTATGGTCGAGCCTATAACCAAATTTGACGGATTGGAAATCGCGTCATACGGTTTATTGAAAAATGTAAATCCAAAACCAGCATTCCAATTAAAAAACCAATCGTCTGAAAGTGAAATTTCATTGTGCATTTCAGCCAATAGGCTAATGCTAGATCCAAGAATCTCATTATTCCCGTAATTGGCATAAATCGCTCTAAGGTGAGTCTCTGGAAAATGATAAGCTCGATGCCAATATTGATCTCCTTGAGCTTGCCATACTGCACCAAAGTCCAGTTGATAATTCAAGTTTACTTCGGGGAATTCAGTGGCAATTTTAATCAACTTACCAAAATGAAATCCGCCTACAAACCCGGCAGTACTTTTTACCTGAGACCAACAACTAAGCTGAGTTAGGAATAACATTGATATGATGGAAAAAACTTTCAATACAATGCGGAAGTTAAGTAGAATCTATAAATTGCAAGTCGTTATATGCGGTTGATCTTAATTTCCATACTCACTATTATTCTTGTCATTTCAAGTAATGCTCAAGAATATTACAAAAGCGTTGAAGCCCGATACGGATATGGTTTTTTATTAGCTCATAGATCCAATATGAGACATTTGGTGAAGGGGCATGCCTCCATGTTCGAAATCAACGTCAATACTAATCGTCATAGTGAAGATCATTTGAGTGAGTTTTATAAAGGTACTAAAACTGGTTTCAGTTTGGCATACGTGAATGCTGGTAACAAAGATCAGATTGGGTTTTCAATTGGCGCATATCCTCACATTAAATTTAGGCTTGGTACAGGAAAGCATGCGCCAAAAATGCAATTAGGAGCGGGCATTGGTTTTGTTCAGAAGCCTTTTGATCAGCAGACAAACGATCAGAATGTTGCAGTTGGTTCGTATTTAAACGCAATCATAAATTTCAGTCTCGAAGATCAGTTTACGATCAACCAACACATTATTAAATATGGATTCTCCTTTACTCATTTTTCGAATGGAGCTTATTCTGCTCCAAACTTGGGCTTAAATGTCCCAGTATTTTTTCTAGGATACGGTATAGGATTAAGAGAAGTCGGTAGTAGTATGGGTAAATGGGATTCCTTTCAGCCAGACAACTATGAATGGGCTAGAAATCATGAGATGTATGGAGTTTTTGGACTCAGGGAAGTGAACCTGCATTCCCCAGGTCAGTATTTAGTAGGATCAATTACTTACCAATATCTCCATCAGTTTTCTAATAAATTAGCATGGACTGCTGGTGCAGACATATTTCACAACAAAAGCCTTGGAGCCGAATTCAAAGGTGAGATCCCTAGAGGAATAAATTTTCAGGTGGGCGGTTATGCGGGTTTAGAAGTGATCTTTAATAAAAGTAGCTTGTTTGTAGAACAAGGAGTTTATGCCATATCCCGGCACAAAGGAAATGGACCAGTGTACAATCGTGTTGGATATCGAAACCGTTTTGAAAACGGAGTTATTTTAAACATCAGTCTTAAAACACATTTTGCAATCGCAGAATATTTTGAATTTGGAATCGGCTATCGATTTAGGGCTAAACCGAAAAAGAATGCTGAAGAGGAGTAGTATTTTGTACATATTAGCCCTAAGTCTTATTTTTGCTCACTGCAAAAAGCCAGACGATCGCGCTTGCTTTAAAGGTATTGGAGAAGATGTCATTGAAGAACGTTCGCTTGGTTCATTCCAAGCGATTGTAATTTCCAATCACATTGACTTGAAGTTAATCGAAGACACCTTGGATTGGGCTAAGGTTGAATCTGGGGAGAACTTAATCAACTTCATTGTTACAGAAATATCCAACGACACTTTATTTATTCGAGATGAAAATAGGTGTGATTTTTTAAGAGACCTCAACTACAAGTCAACGGTAACAATTAGATCATCTAATTTAAATTACCTAAAAACTTTGGGCTCAGGCAATATTGAAACAGTCAATTCGATAACAAAAAAGATTGAGGTATCAGGTGATCATGCCAATGGGAATATTGATCTAGAACTTAATTGTGACACAGCAAGAATCGTTATAAATGTTGGCGTAACTCATGCTACAATTAGAGGCGCAAATGCCTATACCTATTTTTACTATTTTGGAAATAGTGACATAGACGCATCCGATCTAATTTCTGATAAGGTATTGCTCAACTGGCAATCTACAGGAATCTTAAAAACCAGCGTGGTAAATTCAATTAGTGGTGAAATTGGAGCTTCTGGAGATGTATTCTATTCTGGCTCACCATCAACTATAAATGTAGGATTGTCGGGAAGTGGCAAATTAATAGCCCAATAATCTCTATCTTTGTTTCATGTGGAAATTGGGATTATTATCAATTGGACTTATGGCTCTTGCTTTCGCTGGAATTTCGATTAAAATTTGGGCCAAAAAAGGTGGAGAATTTGCTGGAACCTGTGCTAGTAACAATCCCTATCTTCAAGATGATGGTGCGTCTTGCGGTGTGTGCGGTGCCAGACCTGATGAACAGTGTCAAAACGAAGCTTAAACCCTTTTAACTTTTCTGAGTATCTTAGTAGAGACATGAAATTAAATTTCAAAGTACTTCTAGGTCTTTTATTTATTTGTTCATCTATCCTATGTAACGGGCAAGCTCAATTATGGGGCACAACTAGCCAAGGAGGATCATTAAACATTGGAACAATATTCAATCTAGATACAGCTGGGAACAACTATAGCCTTGTTTACGATTGGAATTCGATTGTCAATGGAAATAAACCTACTTCCCCTTTAATACAAGCGTCCAACGGAAATCTATATGGAATCACTTTGCAAAACGGAAGTAATTTTGGAGGAGTTCTTTACCAATACAATTACGTCACTGGCCACTATTCTAAACTTCATGATTTTGCAGATCCCATCGGTAGCTTGCCTGAAGAAAGAGTATTTCAGGCATCTAATGGTAAATTATATGGCATGACTGGTTTTGGTGGAGCATTCTCACTTGGGGTGCTGTACCAGTATGATTTAAATACATCAACCTATTCCGTATTAGCAGATTTTGACAATACGATATTTGGAGGTGCTCCCCATGGCTCAGTGATCGAAGCCAATAATGGCAAGCTGTACGGAATGAACAGTCATGGAGGTCTATATGGTCATGGAGTTCTATTCGAGTACGACACATCCACCTTAATGCTAACGCCAATGATTGATTTAGATAGTACAAATAGTGGTTTGCATCCATACGGTGGCCTTACCCTGGCTTCAAACGGACTATTATATGGAATGGTTTACCAAGGAGGCGATTCAAACTTTGGCGTTTTATTCGATTACGACCCATCTACGAATACGCTTACCAAACGAGTAGATTTTGCCGGTGTAAGTAATGGAAGTTACCCGTACGGAAACTTGATTGAGGCTAGTAATGGCAGACTATACGGAGTGAATTATGAAGGCGGAATCAATAATGATGGAACTCTTTTTGAATTTAATTTAACCACTAACCTACTTACCAAATTGGCGGATTTTAATTCTTCCACAATTGGTGCAAATCCAAAAGGATCATTAATTCAATCTTCTAATGGAAAGCTATATGGCTATACTAGCCTAGGAGGCACCAGTAATAAGGGTACAGTTTTTGAATATGATATTCTTTTAAATACGCTCGTTAAAAAAATGGATTTTACGGGCAGCAACGGTGAGTTTAGCCAAGCCAATTCTTTTATTGAAATATGCGCTAAACCAACTATTACTATCGCAAACTCTGGTTTAGACAGTGTATGCTTAGGTGATTCTTTAAACTTATTAGCTACAGGATCTGGTACAGGTTATTCTTGGAATAGCGGCATTTCAAATGGAATTTACTTTACTCCTTCCATTTCGTTCGTTTACGCGGTAACTAGTACAAATACTTGTGGTACAAGTACCGATTCTATTTCAATTATTGTCTCCCCAAGCTATAATCTAACAATCGAAGATTCAATATGCAGTGGGAGCTCCTATGCTTTTCCAGATTCATCAATACAAACCAACATTACTAGTTCCACAAGTCAGGCGAGCATATTTAGCACATCCGAGGCTTGTGACAGTATCATCACTACTAATTTAACCGTTTTCCCAGTTTACTCATTTTCTCAGCCTGCTACCATTTGCGGTGGTGCTTCCTTTACATTTCCGGATGGAAGTATTCAAACAAATATTACGAGCTCAACTAGTTATAATAGCGTCTTAATTTCTCAGTTTGGTTGTGACAGCATTATACAAACCAACATTTCAGTTAATCCATCTTATTTCTATTCATTCGTGGACTCTATATGTTCGGGAGAGTCTTATCTTTTTCCCGATGGAAGTTTTCAAAACAACATCATTTCTTCATTAGTGCAGCAAAGCATATTTCCAACTGGGTTCTTTTGCGATAGTATTTATGAAACTACCTTGGTTGTTGAAACAACGGATACAAATGTTGCTCAATCAGGTGCAAGTTTAATGGCAACAACTGGCCAAGACTC
>JBLIOB010000275.1:0-5726 GCA_047639575.1 Parvicellaceae bacterium | reverse complement strand
CATAGTATTCTCCAGGGTTAGCTAACACATGCTTCGCAATCGGGTGAATGTCTTTATAAGTGTACTTATTATATACGGCAGCTAATGCATTTATTTCTTCAATTGCTTGCTCATAACGAACTTCTCGGGTGTAAACATCTTCACCCTCAGTGTTGGCATCATCAAAAGCCCTCTCTACCTCGTTTTCCCACCCATAATCATCATACATGTCATAATAGTCGATATATCGCTTTGGTGTGACTTTTAGCACGGCTGGTTGATACTCTCCAGGTTGATCTGATTTATACGATTTCACTTCGAAATCCCCTGTGAAATAAGCATATCCAGTGTTTAACGTTCGTATGTCATTTCTCAATTCTTGATCGGAAACGGCATTATCTACGCTGAATAATTGACCCGTAGGAATTGAAATCATTACCAGAAAAAACGTACCAATAATGATGAGGTAGCTAAAGAAGTTTTGATAATCATGCCCAATGCTGAGCCTTCCATAATTCTTGTCAACGTTATATTGCGCCTGAATTACAAACCAATAAAAGAAGATGGCAATTGCAGGGAGAAGCAAAAACATAAAGCTTGTTTGTTGCTCGGGCAGTTCATCTGAAGGGTTATATCCAATTGCCGAGGTAATTGCAAATAAGATTGCGGCAAGGAATAGGGCTGCCGGAATAGCGTAATGAATTTTGGTGATCCACAGTTGTGGTGACCTGTACATCATTCTTTTATCCAGGTTTCTGAGGAATTTTGGTATAATCTTTCTCATTACTTGAACATTTTTTTAGTGGAAGAACTGATGTCTCGGAAATAACTAATCCCAATATTTTTATTTACTAATTGACTGATTAACTCATCGCTGCTTAGCTCCATTTTAGCTTCGATGTTTATCACTTTACCTTTGGTAGAAACCGATAGTATAGCATCTCCAAATAGAGCTATTAATTCAGATTCTGAAATTTTTGCGGTGATTTCAAATGAATTGGTAATCCGATCCTCGCCAACGTTATCTACTTTACCACTGTACTTAATATCACCGTTTTGAATAAAAACGATATTATCTGAAAACGACTCTACTTGGTGTAGTTGTTGAGAGCTCAAGACCACTGCCGTTTTAAATCCATCTTGCGTTACAATTCGCTGCAAATCTGATAAAAATTTATCCTGTGCTTTAACATCAAGATTAGCAATTGGCTCATCTAAGACAAGTAATTTAGGCTTGTTAATTAACATCTTGGCTAATTGAAAGCGTAGTCTATATCCAGTAGAAATTTCAGACCATTTTAAATCAGCATATTTGGTTAATCCCAACTCTTCTAAGAGCACATCTAACCGTTCATCTATCTCTTGGGGTTCGACATCATGTATACTTGCTTGAAAAACAAGATTAGTTCTTAAGTAACCGTACCATTTAGGAATTCGTTGAGGTATATAACTGATAGATTCCTTGTATTGCCTCCATTGGCTAGATACAATTCTTCTTCCTTCATATTCTATTTTACCTGAATCTGTATCTAGATCTCCAGCGATAATTCTTAGTAAAGTCGTTTTACCATTTCCATTCTCCCCTACAACTCCAGTGATCTCTCCTTGGTTAAGAGATAAGTTTATATCGGTAAGACTAAAGCCTCCTGAAGAAAACGACTTGTTTAAATGTTGGCAAGACCAAATAGTACTTAAATGATTCATGAAGTTAATTTACGATTATTACACCCTTAACGTAAAAAGGAATATTAAATGATGTTAAAATTATTTTATTCGCTATTGAAAACGTGATATGCTAGATTTACCTTCCTCTCCTTGATCTTCTGATTTCACGAGGCGTATTGATTTTGAATTCATACAAATTAAAAGTGCTGTTAATCACTTCGTTTGGTCTGATGACCACACTATAGAAGTACCCAGTTATGTGTGTTCTACATCCAATGGTCAAACGATAAGTGCCCGGAATGATGCCATTGATTTTAAATATTCCAGAGGAGTCAGTGTGAACAGAAATTTCCAACGATCCTCTTACTTTTCCAAGATTTCGAAACAGAATAACATTTGCGCATGAAATTGGGTAGCCAGAAGTGTCTTTAACCGTACCGATAAATGTAGACAGTGAATCCGATTGAAACCAATTAATTTCGTTGTAACAAGCTGCTAAATACTGCGGTTGTGTTTTTTTTACGTTAATTGTTCCGTTAACCTGTCCGAAAAGACTGGAAGTAAGTAGAACGGTAAACAAGATTAAAGCAAATTTCATAATATTCCTATAACGAAAGCTCGAAAGTAAGTTACTTCATAAGCACGAATAGACTACAGCGAACCGTTCATTTGATAGCGGCTACCATCGGTAGTTTGGAAGTTGAGCTCTTTGTTTTTGAGTTTAAGAATTTCTAACGATTTTGGAACTGCTAGTTCCAATAGTGTACTGCTGTAAACGAGATCTATGTGCGTTTTTTTATCGCTAAACGACCAAGTTCCGTAGGTGTCAATAGTTGCGCCAGATACGTCCCATCGAATCAATAAGTTCCCATTTTCATCTAGGGAGATCAACCAACCAACATAAGTAGATGTAATATTAATACCAGCATTATTTTCCACACTAGAAAATGTCCAAATGTTTATGGCTCGATCATTTTTAGAACGGAGGGATAAACCTGGTCCTTCGTCATACTTTTTGCACCCAACAAAGAGCAGGCTTATTAAAAATAATATGGAGATATTTCTGATCAAACTACAATATTGATAATTCGTTTTGGCACAACAATTACCTTTTTAGGGTCTTTCCCATCCAAGTAGCCTGATGTTTTCTCATGTGCCATTACTTCTGCTTCAATTTCTTCCTTAGAAAGTGTAGTTGGTAAATCAATTTTGAATCTCATTTTCCCGTTAAAGGAAACAGGATATGAAAATGCATCTTCTACCAAATGTTGCTCATCTAATTTAGGAAATTGCTGATGAGTAACACTTTCGGCATTCCCTAATTTCTTCCAAAGCTCTTCCGAGATATGTGGAGCATAAGGGGATAGTAGGATTACTAACTCTGAAAGAACTGACTTATTGTTGCACTTTAATGCTCCCAGTTCATTCGTGGCGATCATAAAATTACTTACCACGGTATTGAAAGAATAACGCTCTAAATCTCCTTGAACTTTCTTAATTGTACCATGAAGAATCTTTAATTCATCCTTGGTTGGTTCCGTGTCCGAGACGCTAAAGTTCTCTCCTTCATGGAATAGTCTCCAGAATTTTTTCAAGAAGTTATTTACCCCACTAATACCATTAGTGTTCCATGGTTTAGAATCAGTCAATGGGCCCAAGAACATTTCATACATTCTTAACGTGTCGGCACCGTGTTCTTCACATAGGATAGCCGGGTCTTGTACGTTGAACCATCTTTTGGACATTTTCTCAATTTCGACACTACACTCATAGATGTCGGCATCTTGATAAAATCTTGCATTTTTATATTCAGGTTGCCATTTTTGCAAAGTTTTTAGGCTTAAAATATCATTTTCAACAATATTTATATCTACATGAAGTGCTTGAATATAAGATTTGTTAAAGGCCCCAGAATGTGGTACTTCTTCTAATGTAAAGTCTCCTGCTCTTAGTCGTTCTATGTAGAATGTGTTGATAGATTTTTTCGGGATATATAAATCAGAATCAAGTTTATATCTGTGTATAATATTTGACCTTCCTTGAATCATCCCTTGATTGATCAATTTCTTGAATGGCTCATCAAAAGAGATATATCCTAAATCATTTAAAAACTTGGTCCAAAATCGAGAATAGAGTAGATGTCCAACAGCGTGTTCTGCACCTCCTACGTATAGATCCACTTGGTTCCAGTATTCCATCTTCTCTTTAGAAGCGAATTCGGTTTCGTTGTTTGGGTCCATGTATCGTAAGAAATACCAAGATGAACCAGCCCAACCAGGCATGGTGTTGTGTTCCATTCGGTCTCCTTCAAATACATTCCAAGCACTTCTTTCAGCTCTTGCTAATGGCGGTTCGCCATCTTCAGTAGGTAAGTATTTGTCTACATCTGGTAAAGTCACTAACTGATCATCAGCTAATAAATAGGGGAGATCATTTTTGTAATAAACAGGGAAAGGCTCGCCCCAATATCTTTGTCTAGAGAAGATAGCATCCCTCAAACGGTAATTCGTTTTGCCTTTACCAATTCCACGTTTTTCAATTTCGTAAATCGCAGCTTTAATTCCTTTTTTAGCAGACATTCCATTGAGGAAGTCTGAATTTGCAAGAACAGCGTCTTTTTCTGTGTAAGCGCTTTCAGAAAGATCTTTTCCATCGAAAATTGCAGGAATGTCAATTCCAAAATGAGTTGCAAAATCCCAATCTCGTTGATCTCCTGCAGGCACGGCCATTACCGCCCCAGTTCCGTAAGTCGCCAATACGTAATCTCCTATCCAAACTTGGACTGGTTCGCCAGTAAATGGATGTATAGCAAACCCTCCAGTATTCTGTCCGGTGATGTTTTTCACATCTGCCATCCGATCTCTTTCAGATTTTGCAGCAGCAGTTTTTTGATAACTTTCAACTTCAGCTT
Organism: Parvicellaceae bacterium; assembly: GCA_047639575.1. Taxonomy (GTDB): domain Bacteria; phylum Bacteroidota; class Bacteroidia; order Flavobacteriales_D; family Parvicellaceae; genus JBLIOB01. The sequence continues at coordinate 1,171 of JBLIOB010000275.1, read as the reverse complement.
TAAATTCGTCTGTTGTTATTTCCGCCACCAACTCATGCTCAGGAGCCAAAACCACAAATGACACACCGTAGATAGTGTCTGGTCTAGTTGTGAATACTTCGATAGACTTTTCTCCCATCCTAAATCCTTCCGAGAGGGAAGGACTTTCTGCTGGGTTCAATTTAACTGAAGACCTAGAATTTAAGGTAGTCTCGATTTTTAGGAGCACGGCTTCAATGTCTGTAGTGACTTCTTTGTTTGTAAAGCGAATAACTTGATATCCAAGATCATTGAGTACTTCAGTTCGTTCTTGGTCACTAGCTTTTTGTGATTCAGAATTATGAATTTTTCCATCAACTTCGACTACAAGTAATCTGTCAAGACAGACAAAATCAGCAATAAATGATTCAATAATATGTTGTTGCCGGAACTTAAAACCTTCTAATTTTTCACCTTTTAATTCTTTCCATAAAACACCTTCAGCTTCCGTAGGGTTTTCGCGCATTTGAACTGCTTTTTCTTGCAGTAAGTGAAAAATTTGAGGATCGCCAGTCATGTACTTCGGGGTATCACTAGCTCGTTTTTCTTCAGAAGAACTGCTCAGCGATGAAATAGATGAATTTGCTAAACTATCTGCTCCCCTTTCCTCAGGAGAGGGGTTGGGGGAATCTTTGGCTCTCCTTTCCTCAGGAGAGGGTACTGGATTGTGTGCGTTTGAATTTGACGAGCTAACAGCTCCCCTTTCCTCAGGAGAGGGGTTGGGGGAATCTTCGGCTCTCCTTTCCTCAGGAGAGGGCACTGGATTGTGTGCGTTTGAATTTGACGAGCTAACAGCTCCCCTTTCCTCAGGAGAGGGGTTGGGGGCATCTTCGGCTCTCCTTTCCTCAGGAGAGGGCACTGGATTGTGTGCGTTTGAATTTGACGAGCTAACAGCTCCCCTTTCCTCAGGAGAGGGGTTGGGGGAGAGGACCCTAAAAGAAACAGAAGCTCCAACAGACTTACCAATCCAATTTCGTTGTTGTTCTTTAAGAGATTCAGAAAAATCTACACGATCCAAACCTTGCAATAATCGTTCAGCATAAGCAGTGATTCTTAAACTCCACTGGCGCATTAATTTTTGTTCAACTGGATGTCCGCCTCTTTCCGATACCCCATCCTTAATCTCATCATTTGCTAAAACGGTACCAAGTTC
>JBLIOB010000274.1:0-5750 GCA_047639575.1 Parvicellaceae bacterium | reverse complement strand
AACCCCAGAAAACAGTGCGAATGCAAAGGTGTGAACGTGAATTGAAAATATAAAATGTTCTACAAAAAATCTTTTTTGACGCCTAAAAAATAGCATTAGCACTATCGCCATCATTGGCACCATCAAGAAGCCTACGTATGGAATCATGTCCATAATTTTCTGTGATATACTAGACGATTGTGAATTGACTGATTTTAAAGCTTCATCAGCCTTCTCTTTTTGTAGTACTGAGGCAGTGTTACTATAAACGATTGTTTTCAAACTATCTCTCGTTTTTTCAATGTCACTTATCTCGTCACTAACGTCAGTAGAATTACCAAAGGATAGACTGACATTTTCTCCATCAGAACTTGTTGTTGGAATAATAATACTGTTGTTAATAGCCGTCAAATTAAAACAAAGAAAAAAGATAAAACTGACGAATAGGTATAACCGAATCGGCTTAATATATTGTTGACGTTTGCCACTTGTAAAAGCTAACGCCATCACTCCCGGCTTAAAGAATAATTCCTTTAAGCTCATTAAAAATTTAGAATCTATGGTTAAATAATCACCCGCAAAATCACCAATCAATAATTTAATCGGAGCTTTTTTATTGTGATTTTCTTGTCCGCAATTGAAACAAAAATTATCATCCGCTTTTAACTTTCGATCGCAGTTAAAACAAACTGTTTTCTTTCTTCTATTTCGTCTTCCCCCCAATAGATCTAGCTATTCATCAATGCTATAATATCCTCGACAGGTCTTCCTAATGCTGCTTTATCTCCTTTAATAAGAATCGGACGTTGGATTAGATTCGGGTACTTAATCATAGCGTCAATCCATTGCGATTCCGTTAATGATTTCCCTTTAAACTCTTCTTTAAAGATTTTCTCCCCTTTTCTTACTAACTGCTCAGCATTGATTTCCAACTTTTTCAGAATGTCTTTCATTTCGGCTTTAGATGGAGGGTTTTTCATATACTCCACTACTTCAACATCTTGACCTGCTTCTTCTAATACGCAAAGTCCTTCTCGGCTTTTACGACATCTAGGGTTGTGATATAATTTCATGCTCAAAGCTAAAAAAGCCTATACAAATTCACGAATAAAATCAGTACTTAGTTAGCGCATCAAGTGAATATAACCTGAACGTACATTTTCCTCGTTGGCGCATTGATCTTTAAAGATGAGCTCATAGTAATAGATCCCAGCTTTTAATTCCTGACCGTTATTGAAATTAGTGCCATCCCATGCTATGGCAGTGTTTTGACTTTCGAAAACTTTCTTACCCCATCGGTTGAATATAGTCCAGGAGTATTCGGCATTTGGATCTACTCCAGCAAATGATACTTCGTCATTTTGATTATCACCATTCGGGGTGAATACGTTAGGTACAATAACTTCAGACACGACATTCCCTAAGAATGTAACAGAGCTATTTATTGTTTCCGACTTGTTACAGGTAGTATCAACTGCGTACAATGAAATATTATAAACTCCCGGCAACACATAGAAATGGCTTATTGCTGTATCGTAATACACTGTTCCATCACCCATATCCCATATTAGAGAGTCGGCTCCGGTTCCCGTGAAAGCTAAATCAACAAACAAAGTGTCAAATCCACATGGAGGAGGTGGATCAAAATCTAGTGAAGCTGAGAACGTCTCTGATTCGTTAATATCTACCGTTAAATAGGCAGTATCCGTTATGTTACAGGTATTTGAGTCAATGGCAACATACATGATGTTAAAGAACCCAGTGTCCGTAAATGTGTGGGTCGGGTTGATTAAAGTAGAAGTCGTTCCATCATCAAAGTCCCAAATCGCCATTGGAGGTGGAACACCACCAGCACTAAAGTTTACATCGTACGGAGGGTCACATGCTAAGACATTTGGAAATGCAGTTGCAGCAACAGTAACAAAATTTTGAATGAATACAATCGTATCATAAATCGTTGTGTCGGTCATGCATATAAGATCATATGCAGTTAAGGACATTATATAGGTTCCTTGCGTTGTATAATAGTGTACAATCGAAGTATCGTTAGTATAAATAGTACCATCATCCATATCCCAGATCAGTGAATCTGCACCGGCTCCAGTAAAAGCTGCCGAAACAAACAATGAATCATTATCTGCACAAGGGTCTACAACAGGAATATCAAATGTTGCCGAGAATTCCTCTTTTTCCAAAATATTCACATTGAAATAAGCAGTATCTGCAATATTACACGTGCTTGAGTCTATAGCCACATACATAACTATATATGCTCCTGTATCGGCATAAGTGTAACTCGGATTCAAACTTGTGGAAGTTCCTACACCATCGCCAAAATCCCAATAGGCATTTGGTGCTGTTCCACCAGAACTAAACGTAACGTCAAATGGAGGATCACACACTAATAAGTCTGGAGGTACATTTGCAATAGCTTCTACACCCTGAAAATCAAATCCAAATTTAATTGCTCCTAAGTTACAATTTGTGCTTCCGTTAACAGAACTCCAGACTCCAGGAGTAGTTGGGAAACTAGAGGCTCCGCAAGCAGCACATACTGCTTGATAAACGTTTCCTTTTTTATCAAATCGACTGGTTCCACCATCAACATGTTCCGCAGCCGCATTGCTTCCTAAGTACGATCCGTATAATTGAGAAGTTGCATTTCTTTCTAAAACAAAGAAATAGAAATCACTTCCATCGGTTGTTGCTTGTTGCGCGTCAAAAGTAATTGGCATTCCATTTGTATTTCCTCCGGCAGTTGCAAATCCATTGACGGTTCCACCCCATCCGGCAACATATACATTTCCACAATTATCCACTAAAAAAGCTGTAATAGAAATATCTATTTGAGCACCAACTCCAGAACCAAATACAGTTGTATAATCTACAGTAGAAAATGTGTCGTTCATTTTATGGATGAATTGTTTCGCATTTGCATTACTATATGCTGCATTTACAACTGTCCAAGCTCCTAATGTCTGACCGGTAGTAAATACTTCCTCATTTTCATCCAACTCTAGGATAAACGCTTGGTCATAACCTGCAGTTCCGAGGTAAGTTAATTCAGTTAGTGAACCTACTGAACCGTCTAACCTCGCTACAAATCCGTCATGAGAACCACCGTTGTAAGCTGCTCCTAGTACCCCTGGTGTAGTTGCTAAATCAGTACTTTGAGTTCCACCGCAGAGAAATACATCTCCTGAAACGGTTCCAACACGTAATGAGTAATTTCCATCAGAAGCAGAACCTCCTAGGTAAGTTCCCCATGACATCGTAGATAAATCACTTGTTAATTTGAAGGCTACTCCATCTTGACCACCGAAAGAAGTTGTGCTATACGCACCAGCAGTAGTTGGAAAATCTGTGGACAACGTTGAAGAAGCAACGTAAACTTCATCTAAATCATTAACAACAATTTCTCCTCTAATATCATCGCCATAATTATACACGAGATTAATGTTGAGCCCATCATTTCCAGTACCACCCACAAACGTACTTTGCATTAAGGTCGTTCCAGTATTATTTAATCGGAAAACTACCATGTCTGAACCAGTAGAAAAAGTCAAAGAACCAGCGACCACGGAAACAAACGCCCCTCCATTAAAGGTTTGGTCATAGGCTCCGGTCGTTGTTGGGAAATCTGCGCTAGAAGTTGTTGCAAGAACAACTAAGTTTCCTGAACTATCTACCACCATTGAATGTGGTATTTCGGTATTGGTTCCTCCTAAATAAGTGGAGTACAACAAGGCTGTTCCATCGTCAGAAAATTTAGAAATTGCAAAATCAAAAGTCCCTCCTGCAAAAGTAGTAGAATAAGATCCTGCAACTGTAGGATAACCTATTGCAAATACAATTCCACCAGCGTACAAGTTTCCTTGTTCATCATAAGTTGCAGTATATCCCCAGTTATCCGCAGTAGACCCGGTTAGTGTGGAAAACACCCAAGTTGGATCGATTCTTAATTCCTTGCTTGTATCATAGCCTTCCGGAAAACGGAATGACACTTTACCATCTTCAACCACAAACTCTGTTGGCACTTCTATCCTAGTCCCGTTGTCGTCTTGAAACGACACTGGCTTTAGTTCTTTAACAATTCCATTTGAAAGTTGAATACTTAAAACTCCAGCTTCCAAGGTCAATCCATCCACATTTTGATAATCGATTTTAACTTGATTCGGATCGCCTCCTGGAGCAACAATAAGGTCATACTTTAAGTTTTGAAATGAAGCATAAATCTCCATGTCAATGTTATCATACAATCCTTTATAATTAACCAATCGATATGCTTTGGCATTTGAAGCCCATTTGCTTTGATCGGAACCAAGCATATAGTTAGCAACCCCTTCAACCTCATCCTGACTTGTAACTAAAACATCTGGATTAGCACCATCAAAAACCATTGAATATGCATGCATGTCCCACGACTCAAGCATATCGATTCCGTTTAGATAGTCTTCACTAAAATCGCCATGACGTCTATTGTAAAACTCTTCTAGTTGATTCGGATCGAACATCTTAAATGTAAAACGATCTTTTTCAAGAAACATATCGCCAACGTGAAGTCGGTTATGAAACAGAACATTGGCATCCAGTTGCCCTTTGTTCTCTCTAAATTTAAATGTCTTATCTCCATTATGGGCAAATGAAGTCCCAATAAGAAATAGTGAAAAACTAAGTAATAGTAGCTTTTTCATAGTGGTCGCTAGTTTGTGTGCGTTAAATATAACTGAAAATCAGTTACTTATCTCATTAAATGGATATAGCCTGTTTCTAAAAATTCCTCGTTCTGAGACTCAGGGTAAAGATTATTTTTAATTGTAAAAAGTTAGTTTTCGGTATAGATTAAGTCTATACCAAATTAGACTTAATTCAGGACATATAAGTTGCATGAAAAATTGATCTTTTTTCATCGTTTTATAAAGTAGTGGAATTTTTCATTTCGACTGATATAAATCGGTTAGCAATACTATAAAATCACTGATTCTGAAAATGGATTTACTATCCCCCGTATTCCATTAAATATGCCTTTAGAAAAGGCCCCAAATCCCCATCGAGTACTTTGTCTGGGTCGTTCACGGTGTAATTCGTTCTATGGTCTTTAACCCTCCTGTCATCTAGCACGTAACTGCGAATTTGAGAACCCCATTCAATCTTCAACTTACCTGCTTCAATTTCATCACGAGATTCTTTTCGCTTTCTAATTTCCGCCTCATACAATTGAGACTTCAATAATTGCATCGCTTTTTCCCTGTTCCCAAGTTGAGATCTAGTCTCAGTATTTTCAATTACAATTCCAGAAGGAGCATGACGTAATCTCACACCGGTTTCTACTTTATTTACATTCTGTCCACCAGCTCCGCCAGACCTAAATGTATCCCAGCTAATGTCGGCTGGATTAATTTTAATATCAATGGTATCATCAACCGATGGATAAACATAAACCGAAACAAAAGAAGTCATCCGCTTTCCTTGGGAGTTAAATGGACTTACTCTAACTAGACGATGAACCCCGTTTTCTCCTTTTAGATAACCGAAAGCGAAATCACCTTCAAATTCTATCGTTACCGTTTTAATTCCGGCAACATCTCCAGCTTGATAATTTAATTCTTTGACTTTGTAGCCATTTTTTTCTGCCCACATCAGGTACATCCTGAGTAGCATAGCTCCCCAGTCGCAACTTTCTGTACCACCTGCTCCAGCAGTTATTTGCAAAACCGCTCCCAGATTGTCCTCTTCTGCGGAAAGCATATTTTTAAACTCTAATTCCTCTA
>JBLIOB010000273.1:0-5774 GCA_047639575.1 Parvicellaceae bacterium | reverse complement strand
CGGAAGCCCTTTTTATTTGGCTAAGTTTCTGAAGCTCCGCTTCAAGAAACAGAGCAAAATAAAAAGGCAGCTTCGCTCCGCGAAGCCCTTTGGTTGCAAGGTTCCCCTCAATGGGATCACGAGCGAATGCAATGAGTGAGTAATCCCCGACATTCCAATTAGCATAATAAGCTTCAAGAAACAGAGCAAAATAAAAAGGCAGCTTCGCTCCGCGAAGCCCTTTGGTTGCAAGGTTCCCCTCCACGGGATCACGAGCGAATGCAATGAGTGAGTAATCCCCGACATTCCAATTAGCACCAGCTTCGCTCCGCGAAGCCCTTTGGTTGCAAGGCTCCCCCTCACGGGATCACGAGTGAATGCAATGAGCGAGGTAATCCCTCCTTCACCGCTGAGATGAATATCAGAATTCATCAACATCTATCAAAAACCCCTTGGAGCAAAGCTTCTAGGTTTTTTTTGTTTTTAGACCCCCAGCAAGATTATGTAGATATATGCAACATAGAGATGAGGAAGACTTAGTTAAATGAATAACAGAAATTAGTAAATACCCAGTAACAATAATTAGTTTATTATAGGTTTAAGTAAGATGACTAATTTGTAATGTAAACTATAGTTAACAAAATGACTATATTTGTAAAATAAAGTTTACGTTATGTCAAAAAGAAAGACCGTTCTATTACCAAAAACCAAACGAATTCTTACCGAGATGGGAGAAAATTTGAAACTGGCACGGTTGAGAAGAAAATTAAGTGCGGAACAAGTTGCGGAACGGGCGAATATCAGTAGACCAACTTTATTAGCAATTGAAAAAGGCTCTGAAAGTGTTGGAATTGGTTCTTACCTACTTGTTTTACGTGTGTTGGGATTGGAAAATGATTTTTTACTAGTAGCTAAAGATGATGAACTAGGACGGAAATTACAGGATGCTAATCTTTCTACAAAAGAGCGTGCTCCTAAAAGAAGTAAATAATAAGGATGAGAGATATATATGCATATGCGGATTGGGAAGGAATGGACATGCCAACTCCCATGGGAATATTGCACTCTGAATTATTAAGAGGGAAAGAGATCTTTTCATTTGAATATGATCAAGAATGGTTAAGGTCAAGCTATGCCCAATTATTAGATCCTGATTTACAATTATACACGGGACCGCAATATTTGAATGACGTTGAGAAAATCAACTTTGGACTATTTTTAGATTCGTCACCTGACCGTTGGGGAAGAGTACTTATGCTCAGACGTGAAGCAGCAATGGCCAGAATTGAAGGAAAATCTGCTGATAATCTTTTTGAAACAGATTATCTCCTAGGTGTGCACGATGGGCATAGAATGGGCGGATTAAGGTTTAAATTAGAAAGAGAAGGCCCATTTTTAAATGACAATGAAGCTTTAGCAAGTCCGCCATGGACGTCAATTCGGGAATTAGAACAAATTAGTTTGAAGTTAGAAGAAGATGATGTAATAAGTGATCCTGAATATTTAAAGTGGCTAAATATGCTAATTGCGCCTGGTTCTTCCCTTGGGGGAGCAAGGCCAAAAGCCAGCGTGCTAGATGAGAGCAATGAATTATGGATTGCAAAATTCCCAAGCCGAAACGATGAAATGGATATAGGGGGCTGGGAAATAGTAACACACGGTTTGGCGATTGAGGCTGGAATCAATATGGCTGTAGCTCAAGCCAGAAAATTTACTAGTAACCATCATACCTTTCTAACAAAGCGATTTGACAGAACTGATAATGGTGACAGAATTCACTTTTCGTCAGCAATGACAATGCTTGGGCATACAGATGGACAAAACCACCAAGAAGGAATAAGTTATTTAGAATTAGTGGATTTTATTGAAACCCATGGTTCTAGCGTTAATGAAGATTTAGAACAGCTTTGGCGCAGAATAGTGTTTAGCATCTGCGTATCAAATACAGATGACCATTTAAGGAACCATGGATTTATATTGACAAATAATGGGTGGGTACTATCCCCAGCCTACGATATTAATCCGGTCGAAACAGGTACAGGGTTGAAGCTCAACATAACAGAAAACGATAATGCACTAGATTTAGAATTGGTGATGTCAGTTCATGAATATTATCGCTTAGATAGGAACAGGGCAGAAGAGATTATAGCTGAAGTAACAGCGGCCGTTCAAAAATGGAAAATAAAAGCTGCACAATATGGAATTTCGAACGCTGAACAGGAGCTTAAAGCCGGAGCTTTTCGACTAGCGTATTAAATATAGTCTGCAAATACACTTTCTATTTTAGGAGACTTTTGTTGAGTTTTCCCAATCCCAAAAATCACTCAAAAGATGTTCTAATTATGTTTTTTACTCTCATGATAAGGCACGGATACTGTCATAAAAGACTAGTTTATGACAGTAAAACCGTAAATCGGTGATAGTAACTACTGATTAACTAAAATGCGATTTTGATTCGAATGGCTTGAGTATGGAGGGGACTTATGAAAAGTAAGTTATAGCTGCATACTTAAATCGGTCGATGAATATTTTTTTGAAAGCGTTAATATTATTGGCCTTTTACTTTTGAGCATGGAAGCTCTCCACTAGTTCTTAATTCCAATGGTCAGGTTTTGCCTTTCTTAAAGTAATCCCCGAATCTTAAATTAGCACCAACCCTTCTTAATTGCTTTTCTTAACTTGTATTCCAATGGGAATTCGTTTATATATTACATTGCTGATAATGCTAACTTTTGTTTCAATTCAGTTGAATTCGCAAACAATGGATTTTGAAGGAGGGCTAACCCAGGATTTTATTGTAATCGACACGATGTCAAACCCTAATAATATTTGGCAGATTGGCGCACCTCAGAAAGCACCGATTACTACGGCTTTTTTCTCGTCCAATGGAATAATTACGGATACCATTAATGATTACCCTGTTAATGACACTTCTTCATTCTTATATTATAGCACCATGTTATGGTCTTCACCGTATTACCCTAAATTGTCGTTAGTTTATTATATCGATTCGGATTCAATCAACGATTATGGCAAAATTGAAGCTTCACCTGATATGGGGTTAACTTGGATCGATGTCTATGATGATCCAAATTCTTCTTGGTACGTTATTGATCATAATGGAGGAAGCCCTGCTTACAACTATCCTATTCAGCCTTATACGGGGACAAATAACGACTGGTATAGTCTGGAATTGGATCTTTTTAATTGGACAACGGTTTATGGATTTTCAGATACGATCATTTATCGATTTACTTTCATAAGTGATAGCTTTGAGACAAATCAAGATGGATGGTGTATAGATCAGATTTCAGCATATTCTGTAGCACCTTGGTCGATAAATGAAAACTCGTCTGCTATCGTAAAATTTGTGGCAAGTCCGAATCCTACACCAGGTATTTCTAATTTCGAATATGATTCTAACATAGAAATCGAAAAATTAATCATTTCAGACATAGTTGGTAATGTGGTTAAATCTGTTAATCTTCATTCCAAAGAGGGTAGAGCAAGTCTTGATCTATCCAATCAAAATTCTGGAATCTATTTCTGTTCTTTGGTAAACGGTTCTAGAATTCTATCTACGATAAAAGTTTCTGTAATAAAATAGAAGTGAGAATTCTCCTAATCATATCGTTTGTTTTAGTTGGATATATAGGGAGCGCCCAACAATTCTTCAATAACACCTGCGGTTGGGGAGCTGTTGAGACAGGTTCTGGATGTGAGATAATTGATGATACGCTGTACACCCTTACTTGGAGCACAGATTTTGTAAATCGTGATTTAATCGTTTCAAAGTTTGATACAAACGGTAATAAGATCGTTGATTATACCATAACTGATTCAATCCAACTTTACTCTGGAAATTTGGGTATGTTCCAAGATGGATCGGGTCACTTGATTGGATATGGCTCAGTAATAGTAAGCGACACCGCAAGAGGCTATGCATTTAAGATGAAAAAAAACGGTTACCAAGTAAAAATGCCGTTGTCTCAATGAATACCAATTCAAGAAAACCTTAAGTGCTGATTTAGTATATTAGGATGTGCGAAAATGGATAGTGGTATTTAGTTTTATGGTTGTTGGGTTGACATCCTATTCGCAATTTTCCGATTCTCTTTTCAAAAAAAAAGCTCCTGAATATATTTGTTTAGGTATGCATGGTTCTTTGATGAGAACCCAAGGCCTTTTAAATAATGTTCTTAAAGATAATTTGCCTGGTAGGTCATTTCACCCAGCTTTTTCATTAGATTTTTTATCCGACCGTGTATTAGTTGGGGCTCATTATACCTATGGATTTGCTAGAATGCACAATTGGGATCATACGATAAGATTAAGAATTTGTGTGAATATTTTACCTACGAAATGGCATCGAATGTTTCTAGGGCCTAATTTTTTCGTAGGAAAAACTTCTGGTTTTCAGCACACAAGAATGCACGGTGGATTGACTTTGGATCGATCAGTGACAGGTGGAGGACTTAACTTTATTTGGAAAGCTAAACGAGCTAATATCATTTTCTCTTATATGTATATGAAGTATTCTGATTGGGTGATTAGTCCTAATATCTTCAGAGATTATGGGCAAATTAACGAGTTGTTTTCTTTAGGTATCCACCTAAATTCTAGAATTTTTAAGAAGGAATAAATCGACCCCTGTTCAAATTGGGTTTGTTTGAAATCCGTCTATAACTTACTTGCACCCATCTAAACAATCAAGATGATGCAAGTAAGACTATTAACCCCCGAAGACCTCAGTTTGATGAAAGGAGAATTGATCGTTGAGATCAAATCTTTACTATCAAAAGGTCATTATCAAAAACCAATTCTAACTAACGAAGAAGTACAACATCTACTAGGTGTGTCTTCTGGAACAATCAGATCCTATCGGATTCAAGGTATTCTGCCTTATAGCAAGATTGGTCAAGTTTTATACTATCAATACGAAGACATTAAGAACCTAATTATCGATAAACGGATACAGTCCTCTTCACCAGAAGAGGTCGATATGAGGATTGCATAAGCTCTGGAGAAGTCCAACTTATGCGGATGTGACCGACAGTTATACTGAGGTCTAACCTGACTAGACGCTAGAGCATTATGAGCTCTGGCATCTGGAAGGGAGCATTCTAAAAAACTTAAACATAAAAAAAAGCCGAGAAACTTTGTACGGTTGGCTCGGCTCAATTATTAACCAAAAATGTAATACCAATGATTAACAAATCAAATTTACGTCAAAATGACGGAGAAAAAAAGGGCGAAGCCCTAGTAGGTTTATCTAACTGTTTTAAAGTTCAGGGGGCTTGTTTCCACGTTGTGGATTATGAGTATCACCCAAGCACGTTAGCTTTTTAATATCAATCTTAATCCCTTTTCGTAACTTGTTTGTTAATCAAATTCGAGATTTAAGGCGATTCTGAAATAATAGAAGTTGAAAAATTTAATAGTCATAATATTTATCGTGGTTGCCAATTATTGCAGTGCCCAACAATTCTTTAATAACACGTACGATTGGGGTGCTATTGAGATTGGTGTTGGTATGGAAATGATTGACGATACTCTATACACGATTTCGTTAACAAATGATTTTGTTAAGCAAGAACTAATCTTGTCTAAATTTGATACAAATGGCAATAAAATAATTGATTTCACAATTATTGATTCGGTTAGTCTTGACCTCGGATATTTAGGGTTTTATTTAGATCATGAAAATAATATTATTGGATACGGAAATCTTTATGCAATAGATACTTCGAGAGCATTTACTTTTAAAATTAATAGGTCCGGCCAATTAGTATGGT
>JBLIOB010000272.1:0-5780 GCA_047639575.1 Parvicellaceae bacterium | reverse complement strand
ATTAGCTGTTGGTATTAAAACACCTTCAACTACTTTACCGTCCATTAGCTTAAAAGCACTTTTAATGGTTCTATCGTCACTAATCTGCTTGTCGGCTACTTCTAGTTTATTAATAAAGAAATGGTCATCTAAGAACGCTCTCAACTCTTTAGAAAGATTAGTCATTTCTAAAAAGGTAGATGCGTTTTTCTTCCAAAGCCAATCGTAAACTTGATTTGCTCTAAAACCTTTCTCTCCTTCTTGTATGAAAAACTGTGTAAGGTCTTCCCTACTCAGATTCCTGATGTCCTGTTTCTCCTGGTTCGGCTGCATTTTTTGCTGCTAATTGATCTTTTTGTTTTTGTTTCGCCACTACTCTATAGTAGAGGAATGAAACAATAAGCAATAATACGCCAATTGAAATAAACACTAAGGTTTTTACCTCTAATGCGAGATGAGTCAAATCATAAAGCAACAGTTTACTTAAAACAATTCCGATAATAACAAATGCGGAGATTCGTAAATACCCCAGCTTTTTGGAAATTCCAATCGCCATCATTACTACCGCATATGCAGCCCAAAACACACTCAGCGATGTTTTCGTAGAATTAGACAGTCCGTTTACATCCGCAAGGAATAGGAATTCATGACTAATTAATATTAGTGCACATAAATGGATCAAGCCTGCATTCCATTGAGAAAATGATTCGCCTAACTTCAATCCTCTTGACGTCAAGTACTGAACTATGGTAAACACCACGAACACAGCCAATGAAACATATTTAAAGAGGTACACTTTTCCGGTAGTAAGCGGGAAGTTTGGATTTGGGTGCATTAAAGATTCTGCGAGCTGATTGAACATCACAGTGCCCATTAACGCATACAGTAATATTCCAAACATAGAAACTGCGGTTAATATAATTCCGAAGTTCTTGTTTTTCCAGGCTACCCAATTCAATCCAGCTAAGGCTCCCAGGAACACTAGACTATAATCTAATAATGAGATGGCTCTGAATTTTAATATATCTGCGTTTCCTAAAGCTCTTGGTGTATCCCATAATGAGTTAAACCAGTCTACTGCAACAGGAGCGCTTCCTGACGCATCAAATAATTGTTGCCAGTAGACCCAGATCTCAGCAAAGAAGGTGAAGTATAATAACGTAAATGCCATGATAGGAATGAAGAAATCCATTACTACCTGCCAACCATTTGGCTTTTCTGGCCTTTTCGTTTTAGCTCTGTTCATAATGGCTAGGATCCCAAAACCAACACAGGCTAAAATGGCTCCTAAGAATACTTCGTTAATAACGAAAGGGATATTCTCAGCGACATCATTCATCCCTTTTAGATGTGGTCTATAATCTAAGACCAAACTCTTACAGACGCTAAAAAAGGCTACTATGATCATTGGATACGATAGTGTTTCGTAAACTTTGATTCCTTGGAATCTTCCAATGAAAAATAAGATCATGGCTTCCAATGTCCAGAAAATCGGAATCCAATTCCCATCGAATTGAATAGGAATGGCAATGGTAACAAATAATAAGACCATGCCGGCTTCAACATAAAACAAGGCTTTTTCCGCCATCTTCTTCTGGTAGAAAACCATGGTAATAATAAAGTGAAATGCTGCATTCCCTAAAGCAAACATCCCTAGATACTCCGATCCTTGAATCGTGGTGCTGAGGACATTGTACCCTATTAAAAAGAACAATATAGAGTTCACTAATATTAAAGCAATATCGCCAGCATTGAATTCTTCCTTCTGAATCAGCTTGTGCGCCAAGAATGCTGTGTAGAACGTAACATAAAAAATGCTTAAGAATGTAATTGCGATATGGAAGTGCTCTATTGGTTGGTAATACATTATAAACCAAGAACCAAATATGAGCCAGGTCAATCCAAACGCACTATAATATAATCCTCTCCAGTACTTTTTAAAGGCAATGAACAAGATTCCAGCGTTAATGATAGCCATGTAGCTGAACATAATGTGAACTTGACCAGAGTCTTCATCCAATAAGAAGGGCACACAATACGCGCCAACCATTCCTAAAATCGCAATCAACTCTTGATCGTATTTTAGTGCTGCAAAGACTGTAATTGCGGTTAGAATAACCATGATTACAAATGATTCTAATTGGCCAAAATATCCGTAAAAAGCATAAGATGCATACGTCATTAAGTAGGCACTCGCCATGGCTCCACCGACTAATACTACACTAAATCCTTCGTATTTCTTTTTCAAGAAAATGCCTAGAATTCCAAGAGCCGCAGCAACCGCATACCCTCCTATAACTTGAAACAGGGGTCCAAACCATTCTTTATCAATGGCCACTTTTGTACCTAGACCAAGTCCAATTACTAAAATTCCTATACCAACGTAACTAAAGATCTTTTGACCCACAAATACTTCAGCACTATCCATTCCTTCCGGTGTGTGCTCGTCAGGCTTAGGTTTAGGAGGTGGCGGAGGAGTATATTGATGTTGAGTGCTTTGTTGTTGCCTTTGTTCTTGAGCTGGCTCTGGATTTGGTTGCGAACCTTGCCGCGTATAATCATGAGCACTTTGTTGGTCAATACTTGCTACTGGAGGCGTTTGACTTTGAACAGGCTCGGAAACGTCCGTGCTAAAATCCTCATGTCTCTTTTCAATTTGACCTTCAAAGCCTTTAACTAGCACCCTTAATTCGTCAATTTCTTGTTGAAAAGACTTTTGCTTTTCTTCAAGATAAGTAAGCTTTTTACTGAATGCTTCAGCGACAGTTGGATCGGGCTGAGGAGAATTTTTATAGGTATTTAACTCGCTTCGGAGTTTTTCAAATTCTCTAAAGAATACTGCCGACTTGCCTTTTAAGAAATTCAATTTCTCAGTTGAAGTGGCTACTTGTGGTTCAGCCACAGGATATTGATATATCTCGGCTTGAACTCGCTCTAAATCTTGATGAGCTAATGTTTGTTTGTCATTCAAAAATTTGAATTCACCAAACAGCTTTTTTATGTTTTCTATATGACTCATGATCCGCTATTTACGAAGCTATCCTACTTAAGTTCAACTTGCACGTATTCTAAACAAACACTTCTACCACATTGAAAATATTCGAAAACAAGCTTTTTCAGACTTGCCTTTGATTTCCCCACCTCAACCCCCTTAAAGGATAACGGTGTTTCTTTGCTAAATAAATTTAGCCTTAAAAAATGCAGACCTAAGGTGATCTATTAGAACTAAGGTAACAATAAAAAACCCCGTTAAACCTAGTGATGAAACAAGTTAACGGGGTTTAACAATATTTATAATAAAAGTCTCTAAATCAAACGATCAGCATCGCATCACCGTAAGAATAAAACCTGTATTTCTCTTTAATTGCTATCTGATAAGCTTCCATTACCAAATCATAACCACCGAATGCACAAACTTGCATTAACAAGGTAGATGTTGGCATATGAAGATTTGAAATCATACTGTCAGCAATGCTAAATTCATATGGAGGGAAAATAAATCTATTGGTCCATCCATCGTAAGGCTTTAATTTACCTTCTGTAGAAACAGAAGACTCAATACCTCTCATTACCGTTGTACCAACAGCACAAATTCTTTGCTTATCCGCTTTCGCCTTATTTACGATGTGCGTAGCTTCTTCAAGAATATGAAGTTCTTCGGAATCCATTTTATGCTTTGTTAAATCTTCCACTTCAACTGGTCTAAATGTTCCTAGTCCGACATGTAGTGTTAATTCAGCAAAATTAACTCCTTTTAATTCCAAACGTTTTAATAGCTGCTTTGAAAAGTGTAACCCTGCAGTTGGGGCGGCAACCGCTCCTTCATTTTTTGCGTAAACAGTTTGAAAACGTTCTGCATCTAAAGATTCAACAGGTCTGTCAATGTACTTTGGGATTGGAGTCTCGCCAAGAGCAGTAATTGCTTTCTTGAAATCTTCATAAGGCCCGTCATAAAGGAATCTTAAAGTTCTTCCTCTTGAAGTAGTATTATCTATTACTTCAGCAACCAATGAATCATCTTCACCGAAGTAAAGCTTATTTCCGATTCTAATTTTTCTTGCAGGATCGACCAAAACATCCCATAAAAGGCTGTCTCTGTTTAATTCTCTAAGTAAAAAGACTTCGATTCTTGCTCCAGTCTTTTCTTTATTCCCATACATTCTAGCAGGAAATACTTTAGTATTATTAAAGGTCATTACGTCACCATCGTCAAAGTAATCAAGAACGTCTTTGAACATCTTATGCTCTATAGTTCCTTCTTTTTTATTGATAACTAAGAGTCTAGACTCATCCCGATTTTCTTGAGGATACTGAGCAATTAGTTTTTCTGGTAATTCGAATTTGAATTGAGATAACTTCATATGATTATTTATACCTTATTAAGGAGCGCGAATTTAGTAAATTCTAAGCAAATACTAAAAGAACCGTATTATCCTTGATTGATTACCTCGATCATCTGTTCAATAGTAAGCGCATCACTCACATTAAAATCACCGATCTTGGTTCGCCTTAATCTGGTCAAGTGCCCACCTGTACTAGTTTCCAGCCCTAGATCCCTGGCTATCGACCTGATATAAGTCCCTTTACTACACTTAATTTTGAACTCTATATTAAGTAAATCCGCACAGTTCGTTTCGAACTCATAAACCTTAACAGGCTTCGGAGGAATTTCTACAAGTTCCCCTTTTCGTGCCAAATCGTAGGCCCTTTGTCCATTAATCTTTTTAGCAGAAAATGATGGAGGAATTTGATCCAAGTCTCCGGTAAGTCTAACCGCAGCTTTTTGAACGATTCCTTTCGTTAAACCACTGGTGTCAAAGGTTTGATCAACCTCAGTTTCTAAATCAAAAGACGGAGTAGTGGCTCCTAATTTGATGATTCCAGTGTACTCTTTTTCCTGAGCTTGAATTTGATCGATTGTCTTGGTCTTTTTACCTGTACATAGAATTAAAAGTCCAGTTGCCAATGGATCTAATGTACCAGCATGTCCTACTTTAATTTTCTTTACACCCAGCTTTTGTCTGATGGCATATCGGATTTTATTAACTACTTGGAATGAAGTCCAATCCAATGGTTTATCAATCAATAAAACTTCTCCCTCTTGAAAATCAAACATAGAATAGACTATAACTGATAGCTGCAGCTCCAACTAGAAAACAATAAAATGCAAAATATTTCAGCTGTGATTTCTTAACCAATTTTATCATCCAAGTGCATGCCAATAAACCCGTGAAAAACGCAGCTAGAAATCCTGCGAGCAACACACCAAAGCCCATTGAAGCCAATGGTCTGGCTTTAGCTAAATGATGGCCTGAAACATTATCTTTAGTCAATGACTTAACTCTTGTATCCAAATCAACTATGAACGATTTATTAATTTCAGATTGTCTCCCAATAGCGTAATCCCCTTTCAATTTGAAGAAATCCCAAGATTCTTCTTTAGAGTAAATGGCCATCCGCACAGAATTAAATTCAGTATCAGAAACCAATTCATCCTTTTGCAGGTCCGACATAATGAAGTCCACTCGTTCCTCAATTGCCATAGCTTCTAGCTCTGATATCTCTTTAAATTTCTTGACATCTAAAAGGGCTGCTCCTAAAATTAAAGGAACCACCATTAGAAAAGAAAATCGCGCTGCCTTGGACCGATCAATCCCTAATAAAACCGAAGTTGAAATCGTTGCGCCACTTCTTGATATACCGGGAAGAATGGCAATTGCCTGTGATATCCCCACTAATACCGCAGCCATGAAGCCAACATTCTTTGTCGTGTTTTTTGCGCTATCAGCTAAGAGAAGTAA
>JBLIOB010000271.1:0-5885 GCA_047639575.1 Parvicellaceae bacterium | reverse complement strand
AAATATCGGCTAAGCCGTGAAACTCTCTATATCTTATTTCCACATCACCGTTTACAACATTTCCATTGCTGTCTAAAAATGCATTTTCAGGTACGGTTATAGTAGATCCATTATGGCTAATCACCCCTCCATTTTCTGCAATAAGATTATACTGATCCGATGCAACATCAAGATCATCAAGAGGCGGAGCAACAAGCTCTTGCTTGGAGATTTGTTCTGTATCAGGCAAATCTTTATCACGGTTTAACATGAATAATAGCGCAAGCCCGGCCAGCACAGCAGCACCGCCTCCTAACCACCATTTCAATGGAGACTTTCCGCCCCCATTTCCAGATGAAGATCCTTTTGCTTCGTTGTAGCCTTTTAAAACTTCATCGAAGTTTTCGGCTTTTTCAAAATCTGCATCGCTGAGCGACTTCTGATTTAAGTTGAACTTTGATTCCTTCATGACGTCATTAGATTATTTAATTTTTTTAATATCCGATAGGTTTTAACCTTCGCATTATTCTCTGTAATATCAAGCAATTCAGCAATCTCTTTAAACGGTCTACTTTCCATAAAACGCATTTCGATGTATTGAAAATCGTCTGGTGAAAGTTGCTTTAAGGCATTTGGAAGACTCCTTTTTCGATCTTCTAAATCTCCAGTGTCCTCCAGTTCCTCCACCATATTATGCATTATCGTATCATCCATATTGACCGTACGATGCTTACTGTTTTTTCTGAAATGTTGGTTTAATTCATTCATTGCTACTCTGAACAACCAACTTGAAAAGGGCAAACCACGAAACTCATACTTATCCAGTTTCAACATTGCTTTAATAAATATTTGCTGCGTTATGTCTGCGGCAAGATCAGCATCATCTGTCCGCTGATAAACGAACTTCAAGATCTGGCGATGGTATCGCTTATAAATCGGAGCAAAAAACTTTCGATCTTCCTTGGCACGAAGGATTTCCTTCTGCTCCTCGTCAATCTGCTGTTCCGATTTATGATAGGTTTTGTTAATATTCATAGGTGCTGGCCTTTTTAGTTGATCTCATAATGACGCATTTTTAGGAAAGATACATTTTTGACGAATCATGGTGAATCCAGATTGATTTTCAATCCTCTTGTTTCTAATTAATTATAACTTAAGGCTGGCAAATGGAAATATTAGGATTAGATATTGGTGGGTCTGGAATTAAAGGAGGGATAGTTGACACTGCCACTGGCCAACTTATTTCAGAAAGAAAAGAATTGGTTACTCCTCAACCAGCTACCCCCAACTCCATTTCCTGCTCAGTGAAAAAAATGGTTACTTCATATAACTGGACTGGCCCTGTAGGATGTTGTTTCCCAACCGTAGTAATTGACGGTTGCTGTAAAACTGCAGGTAATATCAGTCCAGAATGGATAGGTGTTCAAATCGATGACTTATTTTCAAATTACTGCAATGGACTTCGTTTTTCAGTAGCTAATGATGCTGATTTAGCGGGAATAGCAGAAATGTCTCTTGGAGCGGGTAAAGGGTTAAATGGAAAAGTGATTTTAATTACAATAGGAACTGGTCTGGGTTCGGCAGTTTTTCAAGATGGATTACTAGTCCCAAATTTCGAATTAGGCAGGATGCTGTATACCAATGGCAAACCAATTGAGTTCTTTGCTGCTGGATCTGCGAAAAAAAACGAGAACCTTGATTTGGAAGAATGGACCGCGCGATTTGATGTATTCTTACATCATGTAGTACGAATTAGTTCACCTGACCACCTCATCATAGGAGGAGGGTTAAGCGAAAAGTTTAACACGTTCAAAAATTGGATAAGCATTTTAGAGCCCGTTACCGTTTCCAAATTTCAAAATGATGCAGGAATTATTGGCGCAGCCATATTCAGTCATCAAAGTCAATCAGGCAAATTATGATGAAGATTATATTTTGGTCGGCAACTGTGGCTCTTGCAGGTTTTCTTTTTGGGTTTGACACAGTTGTGATCTCCGGAGCTGATAAAAAACTACAAGCTCTTTGGGGCTCTTCAGACACTTTCCATGGCTTTGTAGTGATTTCCATGGCGCTGTGGGGAACAGTGATCGGAGCAATATTTGGAGGAATCCCAACAAATAAGTTTGGAAGAAAGAACACGTTAATTGGAATCGGAATCTTATTCTTTGTTTCTGCAATAGGCTCAGCTTTAGTTAGTGACCCTTACTTATTTTCCATGTTTCGATTGCTCGGAGGCCTTGGTGTTGGAGCGTCAACCATAGCCGCACCAGCTTATATTTCTGAAATTGCCCCAGCCAAATCGAGAGGGTGGTTGGTGGCCACTTATCAATTAAGCATTGTACTTGGAGTTCTTGGAGCTTTTGTTTCCAATTATTTATTTAAGGATTTTGGTGAAAATGCATGGAGATGGATGATTGGAATTGAAGCCGTTCCTGCTATCTTTTATGGAGTCGCAATATTATTTGTCCCTAAAAGCCCAAGGTGGCTCGCCATCAAGGGGCGAGAGCAAGAAGCAATCAAAACTTTAGCAACCATAAGCCCCAATGTAAGTGTTGAAGAATTTGCAAAACAAGTCAATTCAGAAGATGTGAAAAATCACGAAAATATCTTCATGAAAAAATACCGGCCGGCTTTATTTTTGGTTTTTTTCATTGCGTTTTTCAACCAATTTTCGGGCATCAACGCCTTTATGTATTATGGATCCAGAATTTTTGAAGAAGCTGGCCTTGCCAAAAACGCAGCACTTTTGAGCAGTATCGGAATTGGAGCAGTCAATTTACTTTTCACGATAATTGGTATGATTCTAATAGATCGATTAGGAAGAAAGCGCATGATGTACATCGGATCTGTAGGATATGTTGTTAGTCTATCATTAGTTGCAATTGCTTTTTTTAACGGCTGGCAGGGATTTACAATTCCTATTTTCTTTTTCTTATTTATCGCCTCACATGCTATCGGTCAAGGAACAGTAATTTGGGTGTTCATTTCTGAATTATTCCCTAATCATTTACGAGCGTCAGGCCAAGCATTCGGATGTTCAGTTCACTGGATATTAGCGGCTTTAATTCCTTCGTTTATTCCATTGTTGATTTCATCCATCGGGGCAGGAACGGTTTTCGCAATTTTCGCGTTTATGATGGTCGGACAATTTATTTGGGTAAAGTTAAAAATGCCCGAAACGAAAGGGAAAACATTAGAAGAGATTAGCTCAGAATTAACTAAGTCAACCGTCAAACTCAACAATGAGGTAATTGACTAATAAAACCATCAAACAACTATCTTTACACTCGTGAGAAAACTGACTCCCTTCATATGCGTCCTGTTCTTTTTCTGCTGCGAAAGCAAGCAAAACCCAGACTGGAATGATTTGCCCGAAAACGACCCTAATTCAGAAGTGGAGCTAGTAATTTCCGATGTAAGAAATCTGAACGGATTTATTTCCGATTTGAGGATTGGTAAAAATGACTGGAAGGAAGATGAAATTTTCTTTGACACGTTAGAGTTTGTTTCATTTAGCGATGATGCTGACTATGCTATTGCATCATTCAGAACAAAAAAAGGAGTCCTTGTTCATTTGAATTCTGATCAAGTATTGGCGCGCGCTTGCCAGAACTATCAGGTTGAATGGAAAGTAGGTGAATTCTCTGAAGCTGGCGAAAACGAAGCCCTTTATTTCAAAGAAGATCTTATCTCATTAACGGCATTAAATGCTTCTTACTCATTAGAAAGCCAACTTCGTATGTTTTATAAAGATTATAAGCTTGGCAAGAAGGACCAGATCCAAAAACATCTACATAATCAAGTTGAGTTACTTTGTTCATTTAATCCAGGTGCTTATTGCTCACTTGGTCGAGATTTTGGATTATACAAACCCGAACCAATTATAGAGCCCTATTTAATTACTTCAAACATGCCAACTGGTAATGCCTGTGAAGGATACGAAGGTGCTTCCAATGGTTTGTATTACCAATTTATTGAAAAAAGTAACCTCCCTAGCTTTAATGATATGGCAAGAGATGGAGAATCGTTTAAGCCCGCTCTTGATTCTAAAATCAACGCCAAAGGATTCGCTAAAGTTTTAGTAATGAGCAACGAATATTCGAGCGTTAACCTTTACTTTTTCAATGCAAACGACCACTGGTATTTTTGGATTGATGATCTTTGCGATTGTTCAGCCTAATTGACTTTTTTAGATTTTAAAATTTGAGTGGAATTTACATACATATCCCTTTTTGCAAGCAAGCGTGTAATTATTGCGATTTTCATTTCTCAACATCATTAGGTACAAAAGACGCCCTTGTTAAATCGATTGAACAGGAATTAATCTCTCGTAAAGATTACTTAACAGATCCTATTGAAACTATCTATTTCGGAGGTGGAACCCCTAGCCTTCTGAATCAAGAGGAGATCGAATCATTATTGGCTACGGTAAGGTCCAATTACGAAATAACATCATCTCCCGAAATCACCCTAGAAGCGAACCCTGATGATCTAAATCTCACCAAGTTAAAAGAATTAAAAAAGTCAGGTATTAACAGGTTAAGCATAGGAATTCAGTCGTTTCGAGAACAGGATTTGACCTTAATGAACCGGGCTCATAATTCAGAAGAAGCTTTATCATGTGTTGGTGATGCACAATCTCTTGGGTTTGAAAACATAACAATTGACTTAATTTATGGAGTCCCAAATCTGTCTGATGACGCTTGGGAGGCAAATTTAACCAAGGCAATTGAGTTAAATGTGCCGCATATTAGTGCTTACTGTTTAACCATCGAAGAAAAGACTGTATTTCACAAATGGCAATCTGAAAAAACGATTTCACTTCCAACGGACGAAGATGCCTTGGGTCAATTTAAAATGATGCAAAGGAGCTTAAGAAAAGCCGGATACGATCAGTATGAAATATCCAACTTCGGTAAGCCAGGGAATTACGCAGTCCACAATTCTAATTATTGGAAACAAAAACATTATTTAGGCGCTGGACCTTCGGCCCATTCCTTCAACGGGACTTCTAGATCTTGGAATATTAGAAACAACCCTAGATATATAAAAGCCATTAACACAGGTCTAACTTATTTTGAAAAAGAGATCTTATCAATAGAAGATCAATTCAACGAATATCTTATGACTGGCCTGCGAACTTCATTTGGAATTTCTTTGGTAACGCTTCGGGAATTCAGTTGTTTTAATGAAACGTCATTTCTCGGCATTATCGAAAAGTGGTTAGATCAAAAATATGTGACGACTGAAAACTCAATTTATAAATTATCGGATTCGGGAAAATTCATCTCTGACGCTATAACTTCTGATTTATTTCTAGATAAAATATAATTTTTTAATTGACGTTTTATGAAAAAACATTGAATTAACTCTCCTTTAAAATGTAACTTTTAGCTGCTTTGAGCTTTTTACTATTGGGTATTAGTTCAAATTACCTTTAACCAAGCTTGAAAACCAACCAAAACATGAAATATTTATTTTCTGTTATAATTGTATTCTGTGCACTTATCTCCTCAGCACAAATGCCTATTTCTGAATATAACGATGAAATCTACACTGTCTACCCAGCAAGGCAAGGAGGCATTTATACTTCAGGAGTTAAATTTCCTTTATACCAAAAAGAGTGGGACTTTTTTGATGATAACAACAGATCTTCTAGCCCAATCGAGGCTGACATCGTACCGTATTTCGATTCTTTACCAGATGGAAAGTATATCGTTTTTGAACCCAAAGGTTTTGCTTCATTTAAATTATTCAAACTCAAACAAGGTTATTCTAAAAAAGACACGACTAAAGTCGCTTTAACTTTTACAATCAAAAATGGAAAAAAGAATGGCCCCGCTAAATGGTATGGTCGCAAGGGCATCGTTTTAATGGAGGGATCATTTGCCGATGATGATAAGACT
>JBLIOB010000270.1:0-5934 GCA_047639575.1 Parvicellaceae bacterium | reverse complement strand
TTTGGAAGTTTGAGCGATAGCAAGATCTCTAAAATGGTTATGGGCACATTGAATGCCATTGGCCTAGCAGAAGCTAAAGATTTAAAAGTAGGAAGTCCATTAGAAAAAACAATTTCGGGTGGACAAAGAAAGCGACTTAACATTGCGCTTGAACTAATACGAGAGCCTGCAGTATTATTCGTTGATGAGCCAACCTCCGGTTTATCCTCTAGAGATTCTGAAAACATAATGGATCTTTTAAAGGAACTTGCGTTAAAAGGGAAATTAATTTTTGTAGTAATTCATCAACCTTCTTCAGATATCTTTAAGATGTTTGATACGCTGTTGATACTGGATCAAGGTGGATTCCCAATTTATAATGGAAACCCAGTTGATGCAGTAATCTATTTTAAAAAGTTAGTAAGCCATGTTAACGCGGAAGAAAGTGAATGTCATTCATGTGGTAACGTAAATCCAGAACAAATATTCAATATCATCGAATCTAAGGTTGTCGATGAATATGGAAACTTAACTCGAAATAGAAAAGTTTCACCAAAAGAATGGAACGAACATTACAAAGAGCTTATCGATAATGAGCCTTTACCTATATCGGCACATACGGAAGTAATTAAAAGTGAATTAAAAGTTCCTAGCATTTGGAAACAATTTGGTGTTTTCTTTAAGCGGGATGTATTATCGAAATTAACCAACACTCAGTACCTCTTGATCAACACTTTGGAAGCGCCCGCATTAGCTGCGATTCTAGCGTTTTTCATGAAATATTTCAATTCTGGTAGTGTTGGAGGCGAGTATATTTTCAGATATAGCGAGAATATCCCCCAATACTTATTTATCTCTGTAATTGTTGCATTATTTATTGGTCTTACTGTTAGTGCCGAAGAAATTATAGGTAACCTGAAGATTATTAAAAGAGAGAAGTTCTTGAACTTAAGTCGTGGAAGTTATCTCGGTTCTAAGATTTTAATCATGTTTTTAATCTCTGCCGTTCAGACGTTATTGTTCGTTATTGTAGGTAATTACATCTTGGAGATTAGAGGAATGGTACTGCCATACTGGCTAATAATGTTCTCAACATCTTGCTTTGCGAATATGCTTGGTTTGAATATTTCCGCTTCCTTCAATAGCGCCAAAGTAATCTACATCTTGATTCCTATTTTGATTATTCCACAATTATTGTTTAGTGGTATAATCGTGTCTTTTGACAAGCTTAACCCTATGTTTAAGTCTGAGTCGCATGTCCCTTGGATCGGGAACGTTATGGCCTCCAGATGGGCATATGAAGCAATGGCCGTATACCAGTTCAAAAACAACGACTACGAAAAAGATTATTATCCATATAATAAGAAAATGAAATTTGCCAATTGGAAAAAAGACAATTGGTTACCAGACTTAGAAAAGAAAGCGCTCAACATTAATAAGTATTATAAGGATTCTACTAATTCTGTAAAACTTCAAAGACAGCTTTCGGTACTTAATGCTGAGATAGGTAAAGAACAGAGATTGAATAATGCAAAATTAGTAAACTATGGTGATTTATCCAGTTTAAGCAATTTTAGCGATTCCACTTATAAAGAGCTAGAGCGGTATTTCTTTGTTTTAAGAACCTTTTACAAAGAAGACTATAATAAGTATGAAAACTTAGCAGATAGTATTGCAGTTTCAGCTAAAACTCCTAGCACCGAGTTCATGGAACTGATTGACGGACAATTAGCAGCTGGAGATATAGATAAGAAGCAGCATCGATTGTTAAAAAGAGAAGAAAGAGATCGCTTAGGTGACATCAATTCTGAAAAACAACAAATTTACACGAATGAAGCTTTGGAAAAATTCGTTACGAATGATAACAGCTTTGAATACATCGTTGAAGATGGTAATATGCTAATCCAAAAATCAGACCCGATATACCTGGACCCTTATGACACGTACTTTATGAGGTCGCATTTCTACGCACCGAATAAGAAATTCTTTGGCACGTTCTGGAGCACGTTTGCATTTAATACAATGATGATATGGGCAATGTCATTACTGTTGATTATAATGCTCTATTTTGATGTTATGCGTAGAGTCATCGAAGGATTCGGAAAATTACTTTCCAAAGTTATTCCATCAAAAGCGAAGTAAAAAATTAAAGAAAAAAAAAGGGGATGCAATTGCATCCCCTTTTTTTTCTCTAAACTATTCTTAGATCTCTTCTACCTCAATCATCTCGAACTTCAAGTCGATGATTGCATCGTAATCTTCTCCTGCCTCCAACATGTCTTCATCATCTTCTTCATAATACCATTTGATATGAAGAGTTGAACCATTTATAGATTCTAATTTTTTGAATACATCTAAAATACATTTAGATGAACTTGTGTTGAAATACTCTAATTTCACGTGAACTACGGTTTCAGGCTGTGGATTTGCTCCATAGTCTTCAATCCATTTCATTAATGGGGCGTAATACTCCACTGAATTTTCCGGAATAGATCTCCCCTTTAGTAAAAGCTCTCCAGCTACGTTAAAATCAATCTCAGGCGTTTTAGGAGTTCCCTCCATTTTCAAATTATCCATTGCTTAATACTTTACTTATCCTTTTACTTTCTGATTGCTCTACCTTCACTTTTAACGTGAAAAATGACGTGTCCTCACTAATTGACATAAAACTATACTCTAACTTCTGTCCTGATTTCCTAGCGATATCAATCATCCCTAGTCCTCCTCCGCCTTTTTCAGACATCTGACCATTGTTAAGTACTTCCTTATAATATGCTTTTAGTTCTGCTTTATCCAATTCATTTACCTTGTCAATAAGGCTTTTTAATTTGGATACTTGTTCCAGTAGAATGTAATTTCCTGTTAATATATGATAAAATCCTCCTTTGTTCGCAATCATAAACATTGCTGTACTATCATCAGCAAAAGATTCTTCATTGTCTTCTTTATGATGATAAAGGTTCTGCAAACATTCAACTAAAACGTTGAACACTTTCTTCTTTACCTTTGGCACTTCTTCAATTACTTCAAGCTTCGATTCCATAATTTGTAAAATCGAACTTAAAAGATCAGATGTGATTTCACCTTTAAATGAGAGCATTACATTATGCTCCTCCATCCTTTTGTAAAAATCGTAAATATCAATCATCCTTTCTTCCTTACTAACAAACATAACAAAAAATGTGACTCTACACCAAGGGACATTAATGTTATCTTCGGGCCGTAATGGACAAAAAAAAAGAATGGTACTCAGATTGGTTTGATTCAGACTATTATCATTCGTTGTATAAAAACAGAAATTACACCGAAGCCGAGTTCTTTATTCAGAAATTAGTCACCTATTTAACTCCGGAAAAAGAAGATCGAATTCTAGACCTGGCATGCGGTAAAGGGCGTCATTCTGTTTTCTTAAACAAACTTGGATATCAAGTTACAGGAGTAGATTTATCAGCAAATAGCATTTCGTATGCAAAGCAATCCGAGAACAAAAGACTTCATTTTGACGTGCATGATATGCGTAAGGTCTATAAGGAACAATCTTTTGAATTCGTGTTTAATTTGTTTACCAGTTTTGGTTATTTTGATTCCCATCTCGAAAACGAAACTGTTTTTGCAGCAATTGAGGATCAACTTACTAGCAATGGAATAGTAGTGATTGATTATTTAAATGCTTTTAAAGTTGAAAAAGAACTAAAACCTCAGGAAGTTAAAACGGAGGATGGTATAGAATTTCATATCTCTAAAAAAGTAAAAGATGGTAATGTTATTAAGACCATCAGTTTTCGAGCAAATGGAGAAGATCATATGTACCAAGAGCGAGTAGAGTTAATCACGCTTAAAGATTTTAAAAACTACCTAGATGCAACCGGGTTGCAATTAATTGATACCTTTGGCGGCTATCAATTAGAGGCCTTTGATCCATCTACATCAGATCGATTAATTGTTCTTGCGAAAAAGACAACGTGAGCAAAGATTTATTTCCGATCCTACTTCTTACAATTCCTGTTCTCAGCTTAGGTTTATTGACCATTTTTTTCCAAGACAAACTTCAAAAATTTAATAAGTACTTCTTACATTTTTCAGGCGCATTCTTATTGGCGGTGCTTGCCCTCCACATATTTCCCGAAGTTTATGAAGGCGCCAACGAAAAAACTGGACTGTCCATTAAGACGATAGGATTATTTGTAATAATTGGATTTTTCGTTCAAGTATTTCTTGAATTCATGTCTCAAGGAATTGAACATGGGCACATCCACACACATAAGAAAAAAGCATTTCCAATTGGCGTATTAATTAGTCTATGCATACATGCGTTTATAGAAGGAATGCCAATTGAAATGGTTCTTCATGCCGACTTTTACGAACAAGCTGAGCACGTAGTTGGACATGTACATGATCATGGGCATGCTCATAGTCACGGTAGTACCTCCGGAAACGCATTTTTATGGGGGATTCTTGTTCACAAAGTTCCTGTAGGTATTACACTTGCAATGCTTCTAATTGCAAATAAAGTAAGCAAATTGAAGACGCTGATTTCTTTAGTACTGTTTGCTGCTATGGCTCCTTTAGGCCTCTTAGCGATGCATTACATTGGACATAACGCTTCTTTTGGGCTTGGCTCATCTTTAGAGATATCAATGGCGATTGTAATGGGAATGCTACTTCACATATCCAGCACTATCTTATTCGAAGCTGACGATGGCCATCGCTTTAATGCTAAGAAAGTTGGGATAATGGTTCTGGGAGCCGCTGTAGCTTATTTCTCTTTATAAGTCTAGACTCTCAGCTGTTTTCGCATCGCCTTTTTTTAATTCCCCTTTAGAGAAAAACCATTTTTCAAATTGTTTTAGCTCTTTGTTAATCGTCTTTTTCCAATACAAGTGTTTTTCCCCCTTTTTGTAACGACCTTGTAATTTGGAAACTTTATCGATCCAAAAACCATGTTTTAAGCCGTTTTTATAAATCCCTTTTTTAATTATCTGGCCTTTCTCATTGTATACCGCATAATCTCCATGCAAGTCACCATACCCGTAAATCATCGTTTGCATGTACTTTCCATTCTTATAGTAATAAAGAAATCGACCATTTGCCTTCCCATTTACAAAGTTCCCTGTAAATAATGTCTTACTCGAGTCTGAAGCATAGACTGCCTTCACTTTGCCATTAACACTATCATTCAAAACTAAATGAACAGACTCGCTGATTTCGGTTCCATTGGGTAAAATAATGTTCAACACTTGCTGACCGTAGTGCGCGCTTATATTAAAATAAACCAGAACAATTATGATAAGTATGTGTTTCATTCAGACGAGTTAATTAGATGTAAAAGTAAGCTTTGATTTAACGCAAACTATTGGTAACATTTCTAGTCGTTAATAATTCGAATCAAAAAATTAAAAATATATAGTAAATATCAGTATTAGTAGGAAGAAAAGCTCCTTCGTTTTCAGCGCAAGTGGTGATTAATGTTGTTCAGATTGTAGGTGATTTTACACTAGAACAATTTAAAGGGAAATATGTGATTTTATTTTTCTATCCAAAAGATTTCACTTTTGTTTGTCCAACAGAATTATTTGCATCTCAAGAAAAAATTGCAGAATTCGAATCTAGAAGTGTTCAGCTTATTGGAGTATCAATGGATACAGAACAATCGCATTGGGGTTGGCTTCAAATGGAGAAAAACAAAGGTGGTATTCAAGGAGTAACATACCCACTTGTTGCTGATACTTACAAGACTATTTCTGCAAACTATGATGTATTAGTTGGAGAAAGGGATTACAACGAAGAAGGTAACATGACTGCTACTGATGAAATGATCGCGTATAGAGGATTATTTTTAATAGATCCTAACGGAACAGTTCGTCACCAATTAGCGAACGACCTTCCATTAGGAAGAAATGTTGATGAAGCATTAAGAATGGTTGGCGCTCTTCAATATTTCGAAGAAAACGGTGA
>JBLIOB010000269.1:0-5936 GCA_047639575.1 Parvicellaceae bacterium | reverse complement strand
CATCAGAACATTTTCTGCTATATACACTGACTGCATCGAAATAAGCTTCCAAATGTTCGTCATATTGCCAGTTGGGCTTATGATCGACCATAACCTGAGTTACATTTGCGGTTAAGCTGGTGAGTTGCTCTTGAATAACTCGGTTTTTCTCAAAAAATCCATCTGCAACTCGATCCTCTGTAAATTTTTGAAAAAAGGTCATATAGTCTTGACGGTAGTTTGCAATCTTCATTTTAGGTGCAAACCGATCTGGGAATAAGTCTAATTCCAATTCGTGCATAGTAACTGATAGCTGAGTGAACTCTTCAGCATTTTCCTCTGTCATTGCTGGAGCCATTTTTTGACCAATATCCATGTATTCTTGAACTTTATCAGGCCACTTCCCATGTTCTGCGAAGTAGGTGTAATCAAAAACGTTAGTTGCTTCTTCGCCCATTTTTTGAAAATCGAATCCCATGAAGTGAGCACAATAGTCGCAATAAATGAATCCAGTAACTATATCGTTGACCTTAGATGCACCACAGGTTTGGCACTTGAGTTTTCTGACTAACATAATTTAATAGTAATATTGATTAATAAAATGATGTAGAAAGACGCACAGTTTTGAACCTCGCTCTACTTCAAGTTGACAATTTAATAAAATGAAATGATTGTGTAGGGGGTGTGGGAAAATGATTTGAAAGATAATAGCGTTTACTATTCACCATGTCCAAACCCCATAGAGTCTCTTTTGGGGAATAAGCGTTGTTTAAGCGCTACCATTTTAATCGCTGAAACTGCAGCTTCCGTGCCTTTGTTCCCATGTTTGCCGCCAGAGCGTTCAATTGCTTGGCTCTCATTCATGTCGGTTAAAACACAGAATATTGCTGGCTTATTATATTTGAGTCCAACATCTTTAATTCCAAGTGTAGCGCCCTCACATACAAAATCAAAATGTTTGGTTTCACCCTGAATAACACTCCCAATGCAAATAACTGCATCAATTTCCATTGACTCAAACAAAAGCTGAGCTCCTAATGCAAGTTCAAAAGTGCCTGGAACATATTCGATAAGGAAATTGTCTTTGTTGCAACCATGCTCTAAAAGGGTAGATGTAGCACCTTCTAATAGTCCATCGGTTATCTTGTCGTTCCATTCAGAAACAACAATCCCGAACTTCATTTCTGAGGCGTTCGGGATTAATTCTTTATTATACTCGGATAAGTTGTTTCCGGCTGTGGCCATTATTAAACTTTAGATTTTGCCTTAACAATGTACTTGTCAATTGTTCGAGCTTCTTCACTAATTGGAAATTCTGTTTTAATACGCTCGTATAATGCAACTGCCTCATTGTAGTTTCCTAAAATTTCATTGGCAAAACCTGACTTCTTTAAATAGATAGGGCATGTAAAGGAATTGTCAGAGTTTGCAACTGCTTCAGAATAGTACTTCAAAGCATTGTTAGCATCGTTTTCTTGCATATAAGAATCTCCGATTGCTCCTTTTACAACGGTAGTTACCATCACATCTCCAAAATCAACACCATTTAATGTTTCTCTTGCTAAAGCATATTCATCGTTGTTCAGATATGCAATTCCAAGATCATATTTTGCAATCAAACCAGCTTGAGTACCATCGATTTCATCTACGATATTTGCAAACCCCTCATAAATCAATCCAGTATCTCCTTGAATGGCACTTTCATAGTCTTCATTAAAATGAAGCATTGCTTCCGGATACCATAAATCTTCATGCGCTGCAAGTTCAGCAGGCTCAGAAATAAACTTTTGATATCCCCAGTATCCACCAAAAATCACAATTACTGCAACTAAAACTCCTCCAAGAATTTTACCATTCTTATCAAGCAACGGCTTCTGTTCACCTTCGGCATCTTCTACAACCTGCTCTACTGCTTCTGTTTGAGTTACTTCTTCTTCTATATTTTCTTCAGACATTGTCTTTAATTTGTACCTAATACTTATTAGGTTCGGGATGCAAAAATATATATTTTTCTAATACGCCAATCAATTGGAATACATCTTACTTTTGTATCCACGAATAAAATGGAGTTAAAAAATTTACATATTATAAATTACAAGAACTACGAGTCGTTCGAATTTGAGGCTGGCAAAGGGATTAACTGCTTTGTTGGGAATAACGGAGTTGGAAAAACTAATTTATTAGACGCGATATATTATTTATCATTTTGTAAAAGTTTTTTTAATCCAATAGATCGACAGAATATTAGATACGATCAAGAATTCTTTGTTTTGGAAGGAGAATACGATCTAAAAGACAATCATGAAAAGCTCTATTGCGGAGTTAAAAGGGGGCAGAAGAAGAAGTTTAAGCGCAATAAAAAAGAATATGACCGTTTGGCTGATCATATTGGACATTTCGTTTCGGTTATGGTTTCGCCAAATGACGCTGAGTTAATCTTAGGCGGAAGTGAAGTAAGGAGAAAATTTATCGATGGCATCATTGCTCAATTCGATAAGCAGTATTTAGATTATTTGTTAAATTATAATAAGGCCCTTCAACAACGAAATGCGCTTTTAAAATATTTTCAAAAGGAACGCACTTGGAATGAGGATAATTTAAAAGTCTGGGACGATTCTCTTATTAAATATGGACAGTACATACATGATCAGCGAAAGAAATTTTTAGAAGTTTTTGTTCCCATCTTCAATGAGAGGTATTCTTTTATTTCGTCATCGAAAGAGTCTGTGGAAATTGAATATAGTTCACAGCTTAAGGAAGGTTCGTTTGAAGAGGTGCTAATGGCTGCAAGAGATAAGGACCGCATGACAGCTTACTCAAGTGCCGGTGTTCATAAAGATGATTTAGTTTTCAAGTTAAATGGATATCCTGTGAAGAAATTTGGGTCTCAAGGGCAGCAGAAATCTTTTTTGATCTCTTTAAAGCTTGGGCAATTTTCATTTTTAGCAAAAAGTAAAGGGTATCTTCCAATTCTGTTGTTAGATGATATTTTCGATAAGTTAGACAGACTTAGAATTACAAAGTTAATGGAGCTTGTTTCAAATAATGAGTTCGGACAAGTGTTTATAACGGATACTAATGAAGATAGAGTGCATGAAATATTGAAACGTCATGATGTTGAATATAACCTAATTGGAATTGGCTAAACGAGATTCAAATACTAGTTCTTTAGAAGATGCGATCGAGCGATTACTGAAAGTGTACAAGCTAAGCGACAAAATGGTGGAACTTGATGTTATTGAAGCATGGGGTGAAGTTATGGGGCCGGTTATTGCTGGGAAAACAATAGAAATTCGGGTTGTTAAAAAGGTTATTCACGTGAAGTTGGATAGCTCAACTCTAAGAGAAGAACTTTCTTACGGGAAATCTCAAATCGTTGAGAATTTAAATAGTCATTTAGGGATTGATTATTTAAAAGGTGTGCTTCTTAAATAATTTAAGGCATAAAAAAGCCCTATTAATCTATAGATCAATAGGGCTGGAAGTTTTCTAGATAAACCTAAAATCTTTCGTTCGCTCCAAAGTGAAAATCTCCTTCAATCTGAGCGTTTTCATCACTGTCTGAGCCATGAACTGCATTTTTTGCTTTTGATTCAGCATAAAGAGCTCTAATAGTTCCTTTTGCAGCATCTGCTGGGTCAGTTGCACCAATCAGTGCTCTGAAATCTGCCATTGCATTGTCTTTTTCAAGAATAGCTGCAATGATAGGTCCAGAAGTCATGTATTCAACTAGCTCACCATAAAACGGTCTCTCAGCGTGAACTTCATAAAATTCTTTCGCTTGTGCTTCTGAAAGTTCTGTGTATTTCATTGCAACGATTCCAAATCCTGCATCAGTTATTTTCTGAATAATATTTCCAATGTTTCCACTTTCAACCGCATCCGGTTTCAACATCGTAAAAGTTCTGTTTCCAGCCATTTTTTTCTTATTTCTAATTTGCGGCAAAGATAGTAATTGACCTTTATTAGAAGCTTAGAATGGAATTAAATATTGTACAGATTGCACACAGTTAAATTATTGCTATTTTTGGTCTACCAGAAAATCTCGGAAAATGAAAAGAAACCAAGTGAAAATAATTTCTTGTGTAACGATTGCAACTGCATTATTGTTGAGTGCATGTAGCGAAACAGAAGAAGTAAATACTGAAATTACCAGTGACGTAGTGGAAGACACAACGAATACAGCTAATGATAACTTAGATGAATTAAGCTACGATCCTAATAAAGAGTATAAGGTTCCAACACCGGCTGATTTGTTTATGGCTTTAGAAAATATTGGCGCATCTGCCAATTTTGAATTTATGAATGACCCTTCGAGAGCAGGAGAGTATACTGATAAAAAATCTAAAGCAATGAATCTTGGAGTTTATATTGCAGACCTTGGTTACGCTTCGAATTTTGAGTTTGGTCCAGATATTGTTAAGTATTTAAAAGCTGCCGATGATTTGATGAGCGATTTAAATATTACAGGAGCAATGGACGCAGAACTTAAAGATAAGTTGAGCGCTTTAGTTGCATCTGGAAATAAAGAAGAACTTTCATCTTTAACATCTGAACCTTTTTACAAGGCTTATGATTATTTAGAAAAGAATGAAAGAGAAGCCGCACTTAGATTGATTGTAGCTGGAGGTTGGGTTGAAGGTCTTTACTTGCTAACAAATATGGTTGATGAGTATGAAGAAGGAAATCAAGTTATTCAAGAAATAGCAAATCAAGCTTTATCTGTTGAGTCGGTATTGGGGTTCTTGGCAGAGCAAGAGGCTGATTCGGATGTTGCAGATGTGATGATGGATCTTGCCGATATTGAGATTATTTTTTCAGAACTTGAATTTTCTGAAGGTGATGATGAAACTTCAACAGACGAAAACGGTACAATGATGATGTCTGGAGGAGGAAACTTATCGATCTCTAGTGAACAGTTCAATAATCTAAAATCAAAAGTAGCTGAGTTAAGAAATTCAATTACAGATTAATTAATAATA
Source organism: Parvicellaceae bacterium (assembly GCA_047639575.1). Classification (GTDB taxonomy): domain Bacteria; phylum Bacteroidota; class Bacteroidia; order Flavobacteriales_D; family Parvicellaceae; genus JBLIOB01. The sequence continues at coordinate 975 of JBLIOB010000269.1, read as the reverse complement.
TTATGAGAAAAGTATTTGTTGCTATAGGTGCCTTATTAATTCTTTCAAGCGCTACATCGTTTGCTCAAAATGATTGTTTTCAGTTTGTGAGAATTTGTGATAACGCGAAAAAAGAAGGCTATTTCTATAATGGTCAATCGAAGAGTGGGGCTTTTGTTACAGGAGACACGACAGAAGTTACTATGATTGCTTATAAAGGCATGGATTATAGAGTTTCAGCTTGTGCTGATGAAGAGGCGATGCCCGGACCAGTTCAAATCAGAATTGTAGAAAGAGCTAAAAAAGCAAGATGGAAAGATGTTCAGATTTCAGAAAAGGTTGAAAAAAAAGATGCTGAGGGAATGACTATTTATGGTGAAGACGGTAATCCAGAAATGCAGACAATTACTAGAACTGAAAAGAAAAGAGTTTATGAGATGAAAGAAACTGTCCGGTACGATAGCAAAAAGGATGGTGGAGATTTCTCATTTATGTCTGATAGAACTAGAAAATTGCACATTGAAGTAATTGTGCCAGGAGCTGGTGGTGGAGATGGTCTTGCCTCAGAAGAAGGAGTTATGGTTGCTTGTGTTGGTCTTTTAGTCGAGCATAGAAAAGGAATTAGATTGGGCTTCGGTCAATAACAAAATTATTAACGGCTTAAAGCCTCTCTTTTCATTCCGATTTTGATGAATTTCAAATGGTATGAAGAGAGGGGCTTTTTTTATAAGATAAATTGATGCTTACATCGTCTGAACTTACATTTCTTACTAAGTCCCTAGTTAAAGGAACTAAGGTTGTCATTTCCACTCATAAAAGTCCCGATGGAGACGCAATTGGCTCATCATCGGCCTTAGGCCTATTCTTAGCAAAGTTGGGATGTCAATGCACGGTAATAGTGCCGGATGCGTTTCCTGAATTTCTGTCATGGATCCCCGGAAATGAATTGATTATTGTTAACGATGATAATCCAGAAAAAGCAGAAAAGGCAGTTGC
>JBLIOB010000268.1:0-5944 GCA_047639575.1 Parvicellaceae bacterium | reverse complement strand
GCTCTAGCTGACGCTAAGAAAGGAGCAGCTATGTTTCAATTGGATTCTGTAAAGGTTCCTGTACTTGGTATTGTCGAAAATATGTCATGGTTTACACCAGCTGAACTTCCTGAGAATAAATATTATATCTTTGGGAAAGACGGAGGTAAAGGATTAGCAGAACAGCTAGGTATTAGGCTGTTAGGACAAATTCCATTAATTCAAAGTGTAAGAGAGTCAGGAGACGTTGGTAGACCAGCTGTATTACAAAGTAACACGTTAATTTCCTCTTACTTTGAAGAATTAGCTTTGAACGTAGAAGAAGCGGTGAAATGGAGAAATGACACAATTCCGAAAACCGAAATTGTAAAGGTTAGTTAGTAAACTTAAATTATGGATAAAGCGGACATAACGGCAAAAGTTGAAGAGGCCTTGGAAGGACTCAGACCTTATTTGAAAGCTGACAATGGCGACATGGAATTAGTGGAAATCACCGATGATTTTGTAGTCAGAGTGAAGTTGCTTGGTTCATGTAAAACATGCTCAATGAGTGCTATGACGCTGAGAGGTGGTTTAGAAGAGTCTATTAAAAAGACAGTTCCGCAAATAACCCGTGTTGAGGCTGTTGAAGAATTAGAAACTCCCTCAATTAAAACTGAACTATCGCATGCAGATTAAAACCTCTGTTGGATTGTCAATAGCAGTAATTATGCTGTTTGTGATGTGTAAACCTAAAATTGATGCTCCCGAACTAAAAGCGGGCAATGCAGATTTATCCTCAATTGTTTACTTCGGAGATAATTATTTAACTGGTTTCCAAAATGGAGCGTTGTATTGGGAAGCTCAGAATAAGTCACTCTCTTCTTTAATTCACGGACAATTTGAAGATGTCGGTTCAGGTTCTTTATTGCAGCCTTTCATGGAGTCAGGGAAAAGCATTGGACCCAATTCCAAATATTGGGATAGCCCTTATATCACGAAAAGTAGAATGGAATGGAAAACTGGTTGCGATGGTGTGACTAGTATTTCTCCAGTTAAAGATTTATTGACGACAGTTGATGCAGATTTCATTCTAAATGGCACAAGTCAATTTGTTCCTAATAACGTTAGTGTTCCTTTCGCCACTTCAACCGAATTACTTTCCCCGACAACTGGTTTGTCAGAGAGTTTGGGTGGTAACATGTTCTATCATTACTTTTCTACAAACCCTGGTATCTCAACTCCGTTGACTGATGCGGTTGCTAAAAACCCAACATTCTCAGTTGTATGGATGGGTATGGAAAATATATGGAGATATGGCAGAACAGGCGGAACAGTTGCAGATTCGATTTTGCCTGTTGCACAATTCGAAGCAGAATTAGATAGTGTTTTAAGTCAATTGTCCACGGCAAACGGTCAAGGTGTAATTGCTAATATTCCGGATTTTAAAGACCTTCCATATTATACAACCATTGCTTATAACGGAGCAACGTTAGATGATAATAAAAGAGACTCGCTCAATGATTTATATCATGTTGGCGGAGCAAATAGCCATATTCAATTTGTGAATGGAGATAACGGTTTTGTAGTTGGGGATGCTGCTATTGCAGAAGGGTATCGACAGTTAGTGGATGGAGAGTACATTACGTTAAGCGTTCCTGTTGATTCATTGAAATGTCATTTTTACGGATTGTTAGTGAATTTAATTGGAGATCAATATTCACTTGTTGCAGATGAAGTTGCCTTTATGGAGTCTATGACTGATGCTTACAATGTGGTAATTGCAGCTAAAGCAGCCGAGTATAATATTCCTATGGTGGATATGAAATCTTACTTCAGTACTGTGGAGTCTGGAATGGTGTGGAATGGCGTAGACGTGAATGCAGAGTTTGTGTCTGGAGGTTTTTTCGGGTTGGATGGAATTCACCCGCATCAAAAAGGGTATTCGCTAATTGCTAATGAATTTATTTTAGCGATTAATGCACATTATAATGCAGTTATTCCAACAGGTTACTGTCCGGACTGTGAAGGAGTTAGGTTTCCGTAGTATTTTTAGATACCTAGCTTTTTCTAATTCCCTCTGAGATTAAATCTTTAGGTCTTCCTTGTTCATTTGTTCCGTTAGAACGCATGTAGATCATCTCTTCTGCCATTTCAAAAATCACATCTTTCCGATGGCTTATGAGGCCAACTGTTAAAGGCCGTTTTTTCTGTAATTGCAAAATTTCATCCATTATCAACTGAATGGAATCATCATCTAGAGCAGAAAAGGGTTCGTCTAAGAAAAGAATATCTGGAGCTTGGCAAAGTGATCGGATAATCGCAAGTCGTTGTCGCTCACCGGCTGATAAGTCGTTTGGATTAGATTGCATCAAATCAGACAAATTACTATGTTGGATTAGTGTTTTTATTTCGTCAATTATAATGCCATTGGGACTTGCGTAAGCCAAATTCTTTTCAATGTTCATGTTTGGAAATAAATTGAAGTCTTGAAAAACATAGCCAATTTTTCGATCTTTAATAGGCGTGTTTATTTGATCATTAAACCAAATTTTATTTTCAAACTTAATCTCACCATGAGTTGGTTTTTCCAAACCGCTGAGCATTCTGAATATTGTAGACTTACCTATTCCGGATGAACCATATAAGGCAGTAGTAATTCCTAGTTTCAATAAGCCATCACAGGCGATTTCAACTTTTCTCTTTTTTTGAGCAAAGATTTTATAGACGTTGAATTTAAGCAATCGTTGATTTGTTTTTGCGCATGACTAAGGTCAACAGAATGATAAATACAAAACTAAATCCGAGTAAAATGAGAGCATAAAGGTTGGCATTTTCAAAATTCAACTGATTCATTTCATCATAGATAGCAACGGAAGCTACTTTGGTGTCTGGCAAGTTCCCTCCAATCATTAAAACCACTCCGAACTCACCTATAGTATGAGCGAAAGTTAGGAGTAAGGCGGACCAGATAAAGCTTTTGATTTGAGGAAGTTGGATATTCCAAAGAATGTTCAGCTTTGACTTCCCCATCAGTTGTGCAGATTCAATTAGGTTCCTAGGCACAGATCTAAAGCCGGTAATTAATGGATTCATCATAAAGGGCAGGCAGTAAATCATGGAGCCAATTAATACTCCCTGAAAGGTGAAGGCAAGATCAAACCCGAGAGTGTCATGCACGAATGATCCAATTTCTGTATTAGGACCAAGAATTGAGATATAGTAATAACCAAGAACGGTTGGAGGAAGGATAATGGGCAGCATGAAAGCGCTTTCAAACAAGTATTTAACCTTCCATTTTGAATGTGCCAAGATATATGCCAAAGGCAAGACGGCTACGAATAGTAGCAGCGTGGTGCTTATTGCTAGCTTGAAGGTTAGGTAAAATGGAGTGTATTCCATCAATCAACTATATATCCAAAATGGGTTAGAATTCCTTTACATTCACTTGAATGAAGAAACGATATGAAATTAGAAACTAATATCGACTTTCCTTCTAACCCATGAGTTAATGCGCAAACAGTTTGGTTGATTGGGCTAAAATCATTTGGGTCAGCAAATATATAGTTATACTCTCCTTTAAATTTCACAATGAATGAATTACAAGTGAACGCGGCATCAACAGAGCCCGATTTGATGTATTGATTAATCTGTCCGATGTTTTCTCCGAAGACGACCTTGTCGTTGATTTCATCAGATTTTAAATGGTTCAAAAATTCGAAGCCCGCAAATCCATATGGTGAACTTATTTTATTGGCAACTCCTATTCGCGTCACTTGATTTGAAGATAGCACCTGATGAATGCTTTTTAAAGAATCAAGCCCTTTGTAAACAAGAGCTAATCTTCCATAAGCATATGTTTCCATAGATTCAGTGAAGCCAGTTTCTATTAATTTTTTTGGATACGCACTGTTCGCAGAAAGAAACAGATCGAATGGCGCTCCTTCTATTATTTGACTCGTTAACATTCCTGAAGAATTACTAGAAAGTAACAGCTCTACACCTTTTTTTTGTTGATACATTAAAGCAATCGAATCCATGGCGATTTGCATGTTTGCAGCCACAGCAATGTTCAGTGATTCAGTCTTCGATATTTCTGAACAGGATTGATTTAGGAATCCCCCGGTAATTAGAAAGACAATTGCCCAAATTCTAATGAGCTGATTAGAGCAGGAATGCCGGTTTATACTTTTTGGAAGGATATAATAATGAAGTTGCATAGTTCGTTGAACGAGCCTGTAATTTAGGAATTTCCTGATCTATTTTGCTGCTTTTCGAATTTCGATGGCCCTTCCGATTCCTTTTTTAAATGGATTTCTTAAAGCATGCCTAATTACCCACTTTAATTCAGGAGTGGCTCCTATTAGCCAAAGTTCACAAAGATTCAAAGCTACATCTAAGTGATCTTTAGCTATGTCTCCTACGTGGTTTGCAACACTTCTTCGAACATAAAGATCGGGGTCATTTTTAAGTGCTTCCAAAATGGGTATAACCGGAGAAGGATCCTTTATGAATGAATCAATCTTTGTTGCCCATGGTAAACGAGATCTTGTTCCTTCAGAACAAAGCCTTCTGACATGAGGGTCTTCATCGAGCATCCATTTATATAGAATATCTAAAGTTCTTTTTTCATCGGCAACAATAAAAGCTCGTATGGAGAATTCACATGTAAAGCGTTTCGTTAATTCATATTGAGCCTGAATTGAAATTTCAAATGGATCTTGTCCTTCATTGTAGGCTGGATCAACACCAAATTTGGAGATGTAGCTGCAATGTGGCATGTAAAACATAGAAGCTAATCCGTTTCCTTCTGTTTTGTCTAATGCTGGAGTCAATGATTTAATCAAAATTGAAAGAGCGACAGAGTATACCTGCGGTAAAAATCTCCTCATTGAATCTGCAATATGAGCGCTTCGCTGAGTGATACCTAATTCATCAATTTCGTTTAAAGCGTCAGCTACGAATCCCTCTTTATCAAATTGAGCGTGGACAAATTGAAGATTAGACCCTAGTTGGTTGATCGCCTGTTCTCCGAGAGTCAGTTTAAGGGGGACTCCTTTTTGAATTGAATTTGGAGCTTCTGGAATTTTTAGCATTGAGTTAATTTTCGATCTCAAAAGTAAGCACATTCTGCTTATGCCTTAATTAAATCTAAAGCAAAAAAAAAGGCCCTGTTCCTTATAGTTGAAACAGGGCCTTTAAAAAAGTTAATGAATTTCTATTTAACTACTTTTTTCGTAGCTGTCCAGTTAGTTCCGATCATGTCAATCATATAAATACCTGATTCAAATTTAGAAGCATCAATCATGATTCTTTCATTTGAAGTTGATTGTTGGTAAACAACTTTTCCAACGGCATCAAACATCTTAATTATAGTTACACCTGTCGGTGCGTCAGATAAATCAATGTTAATTTGATTTTCAACAGGATTTGGATACACATTAATTGACCCGCTTAGGTCCGTTCCTAAATCGTCCAGCCCAACAATTGAAGCTGTGTTGAAACAATCTAAAGCAGTTCCACAGACCATTGAAGAAAGGAAGTTTCTTACATACATTATAGTAGTGTCATAGTGAGCTGCACCACCAGCGTGAACAGGATGCATTGTCCCGCCAACCACAGTGTGAAGGCAGTTAGTTATTCCTAAATTGTCAAAATGAGGATGAATTGCACCACTTCCTGAAACGGTAACAATATCCCAGATTCCAGACAGTGAAATTAATGCCGTGCCGTAAGGAACGGTTGCATCACCGTCAGCATGTATGCTAATAATTGGTGGGTCTCCAGCGTCAATCCATGAAGTGTCTCTCAAAGCTCCAGCAAGACTTATAACACCCTGGATTTCCGAAGAATATCCCGAGTTTCCAGACTGTCCTGCAATTCCTCCTCCTAATCCGGCTGCAGTTGTGTCAACATAGCTTGGTAGTTCGGAAATGTCATCTAAATAGGCCACATGAACAGCTGCAATTGCACCAGCAGAAGAGCC
>JBLIOB010000267.1:0-5966 GCA_047639575.1 Parvicellaceae bacterium | reverse complement strand
TACTCTCCCACATAAGCCCGTAACGCTGGCTGTGGAAAAGACCATTCTGGCGTATAGAACGTACTTGCTCCAACCTCGGAAACGCTATACCATGGCGATAACTCTTTATTAGAAAAATTTTTCAAAACATGAGATTCCTGAGCAGGCATATAACTTTGTGCCAATAGAAATACTCGATCGCCAGTCTCTGGATTTGTAGCTACATCTACAACCGCAATTGCGTGTCCCGGAGAGCCGCCCTGAATAACCACATCTCCTATCTCTATCTCGCTCCATTCTTTCAATTGAAGTTCGCGAGCAAGAGATATAGTTCCTGCGTAATTATAAATTTGGAATAAGTATTTTCTAAAACTTTTATATGAATCATCGCAGTTAGAACAAGTCTTCCAAATAACTGAATGGTTAACTGGAACAGGCTTCTTCCCTCCTATCCAATCATTATAATTAACCGCATCCCCACACATATAATTAAAGTGAATTTTATCATATTCTTTACGCTGATAATGATATTCAGCTTTAAGGCGCATCACGGCATCTGCGCATTGTTGTAGATCGACTTCGTCAACATCCATATCAACCACCCCGACATGAATATCTTGACTCCACTTATCTTCTTTGTTATATAGCTTAATGTTTGGTAAACCAGGTTTCAATGGGATATGTCTCAACCAATTTTTAAAAGAGGCAGAATCAACTTTTGTTCGGTAATATCCAGACGGAACATCTACCCTATTTGCTAGCGTATTTTCAATATTATAATCAGCCAGCCACGAATAATTCATTCGAGTTGAATCTAGTTTAGGCTCCTGGATAGGCACTGTGTCATACGCGGATACCACGTTTGATATAATACTATCTAAAGAGGTAGATTTCTTTAATTTACTTCCGTTTGGTACAGGCACTTGTGAACATGCTTGAACACCGAGTGTTATAACTAACAAATAGAAAAATGATTTCATCATGTAAATAGAATGCTTGATTTTAGAAAAAGGAACAAGTTTATTTTCTCGCTGTCATCATTAAAATTATTTTTGCAGTCGCTTTGCCCTTGAATAACGCAGAGCTTGTTAAATGAATAAAATAATAACACCAATATTACTAATTGTAATGCTAGGATACTTAGCCAGTTGCGGAACACCTAAAGGACTTGGAATCAGTGACCAAGGAGCGCTAAAGTCGGTTCCGAAATCTCCAAATTGCATTTCCAGTCAGGCTGACCCCACAGATAAAATCCATTATATGGCTCCTTGGTCGTTTGAAGATAAAGACTCGGCTAAAACCAAAATTGAAAAAATTATTACAGCTTTTGGAGCTACAAAAGTAGTTAGCAATACTGAAAACTATATCCATGCGGTATTTACAACCGGTTGGATGAAGTATAGGGATGACGTGGAATTTTTCTTTGAAAACGATACTAAATTGATTCATTTCAGATCAGCTTCTAGAATCGGATACGGAGATAATGGTGTGAATTACAAACGGATGAAAAAATTAAAAGGAATGTATTTAGCTGATTAGCTAACTTTACCTTTATTAAGATTGAAACATGAGCGAAATTAACTGGCAAAACGTCCTTCCGGCAGTTAGAAACGGAAAAGAATTTGAAGACATTACTTACAAAAAAAGTAATGGTGTAGCGCGAATCGCTTTTAACAGACCGAATATTAGAAACGCTTTTAGACCTAATACTACCAGCGAATTAATCCAAGCTTTTTGGGATGCGCAAGAAGACACAAGTATAGGCGTAGTGCTGCTTTCAGGTGAAGGACCTTCTACTAAAGATGGTGTTTATTCTTTCTGTAGTGGAGGAGATCAAAGCGCTAGAGGTCGGCAAGGATATATTGGTCAAGATGGTCAACATCGATTAAATATACTGGAAGTTCAGCGCCAAATTAGGTTCATGCCGAAGGTGGTTATAGCTGTAGTACCAGGTTGGGCTGTTGGCGGTGGACATAGTTTACATGTTGTTTGTGATATGACTTTAGCTAGTAAAGAACATGCGATATTTAAGCAAACAGATGCTGACGTCACTAGTTTTGATGGTGGTTATGGATCAGCTTATTTAGCTAAAATGGTGGGTCAGAAAAAAGCAAGAGAAATCTTCTTTTTAGGAAGAAACTACTCGGCCCAAGAAGCTTTTGATATGGGAATGGTCAATGCGGTTGTACCTCATGCTGAACTTGAAGATACTGCCTATCAATGGGCTCAAGAAGTATTGGGTAAATCTCCTACATCCATCAAAATGTTGAAATTCTCAATGAACCTGACCGATGATGGAATGGTTGGACAACAAGTATTTGCTGGTGAGGCAACCAGACTTGCCTACATGACTGACGAAGCTGAAGAAGGCAGAAATGCATTCTTGGAAAAAAGAAAACCAGATTTCTCTGAGATTAAGTGGTTGCCGTAACGAAGTTTCCAGATTATGTATCTTAATGCTTCTAAACACAGCACTACCCATGAAATTTATCTTAGGAATTATTACTCTTCTTTTATTAACAACCCAGCTCCAAGCTCAAATGGTTGCAACAGTTCAAATGAAAAAGAAGATCGAAGGGATTTGTGATAAGAAAGCAGTCTACTCCTTATTTCCATCTTTTGGTGATCAAGTAAAAGCAAAATGTCCAAAAACAAAGGATGAAATTGCTGAACTGATTAACGATAAGGTCCAATATTTAAAAGACAATCCTAAGTTTTCAAAAAAGAAATGCATGCTAAATACCTACGTTAGTTGCGAAGGTAAAATGGTAAGTGCACAAATTGATCACTCTACTGGACAAGATGATTTAGATGCTGCTTTAATTAAAGTATTTAGCGAACTTGGAGAATGGACTGCTGGTAAACTAAATGGAAAGCAAGTAGATAGCCTTAATTTATGGAGCTTCCATTTTAAAAATGGTCAATTCGCTTTCGACTATTAAATCACTTAATTACGATTCTGCCTTTATAAAAGAATCCTTCCGTTTTAACTGTATACAAATACAATCCGGTAGCTAGATGAAGTGACTTTAGGTCCACTGGCTGGGCTAAGTCTTGAGACTTATCATATTTCAATTTCCCTTCCGAACTAAATAAGCTAAATCTCATTTTTCCTACATCTGAAGTGCTAATCCGTATTTCTTGATCTGCACTAATTGGATTTGGATATACTTGGAAAAACGGTTGCTCATTTTCTTCTATGCTTATTGGGCTTCCTCCAAGATTTATATTGTCAACGTAAAGTGCTTGCCCATAACCTCCGTAATTTCTAAATGCAACTCTTAAATTATCCACTCCAACATAACTAGCTAGGTCAATAGAGTCCTTTCTCCATTCACTTGATGCTGGAATAAACTGACCAGCTGAATAATCAGGAGCAGTCGGCAAATCAGCATCAGACTTAAAGTAAACTGAAGTCCAGGATATTCCACAATCATCTGAGACCAACACTTCTAAAGAGTCTTTATTTCCGCCACTATATCTAGCGTAAGCAACATCGAAGCTAAGCCAACCATTAGGTGCAGTGGTGAAATCCAAGGGAGCAATAATATCGCAATGGTCTCCCCAACCATACACATTGTAATTGTCAACCATCATGCAAGTTGGACTTAATCCAAACCCACCTGCATTAGAAGTTTGTTCCCAATTCAGATTTCCTGTTGAAGCCCCACTCCATTCTGCTGGAGGAAACACGGTTTCAAAATCCTCTGCAATATCCACTCCAGCCGGAGTATTAATATTAATGTATAATGAATCTGAGCTGCTATTCGCACCTACATCCATAACAGTAAGGGTTACTAAATGTGTTCCTACACCATTGAATTGGACTGCAGGGTTTCTAAGGTTTGAAGTGCTAATATTAGCATTTTGGAACGTCCATGACCATGATGCACTATTGTGGTTTAACATAGAATGATCATCAAAATAGAAAGTGTCGACCGCACATAATGCTTGCAATGAATTGACCATTATTTCCGCAATTGGCTCAGTAGGTATTTCAAATAGCGGACTTTCCCATATTCCTTTTCCATAACTGGCCATTCTGATTTTGCCATCTCTATAAAAAGGCTTTAGAATGTCTGTTGAAATCTTAGCTGGTAAGCCAGCATCATCTACAGTCCAATTAGTCATTGTATTGTTTCGATAATAAACAGAGAGGTTCGTGCCCACATATACTCCCCCATCCGTTCCACCTACATGAAATATTGAATGAATTGATTGACCATCTAATTCAGGACTAGTAATGTTTGTCCAAGCAATGCCTCCATTAAAAGATTCATAAATTTTGTTTCCATTTGAACCATATGCCATCGCCACCCATAAATGATCATCATCTTTAGGATCTAATGTGATAAGCGCATGTGAACCTACTGAAGGAACTGCCACGGTTACAACCGTACTCCAATCATTAAATGTTTTCAGGATTGCGGAAACACTTCCATTTCTAATAATAGCATATTGTTTCTCCGGATTCTTTCTTGAGATTTCTAAATACGTAATAGTCGCACCAGCAAGTCCAGAATACAGAACAGAATACAATCCTCCACCATCGGTACTTTTCATTATTTGATTGTCTTTACCTAAATAAATAATGTTGTAACAGTTTGGATGAAATTCCATCTCAGAAGATTCAGCAGCCCAGTAGCTTTCATTAGGTGCAATTCCCATTGATGCATTGATAATTGGATCACCGATGTTCTCCGGAAGAATCTTACTACCTACATCTGAAGTATAAACTTGTCTTTCGGTTCCTGGGTTTACATAGCCGGTTGGAGCTTCTCCTCCGCCAAGATTTAAAAACTGACCTGGCGCATAGTCTTGATAATACGCAGCGTTACCGTTGTGATATAATCCTCCAACTAAGATATCGTAGTTCCAACCTGTACCAAATCCCCAAAAGTCAGAGCCATGAATTCCAGTCATCTGTACTGAAGGCTGTGAATTAAAGAAATCAGTGGATTTATAAATCCCTCCATCTGTAGACGCCCAATACTCATTTCCAAATGCTCGAAAATCTTGCATATCTACATGCATATCAAAACTATTACACTGATATCCATTTACACACTGAAACGTAACCCCTGAATCCACGGAAGTCCACATGTTTAAACCACCGATTAAAATTTGATCTGCATCCGAATTAGATGCCATAATCGCGCAATTATAAAAACCTTGATTATAATCCCAAGTATCAGATCCAACGGCTAAATTTGGAATCGCAGTAGAATAAGGCCCACCGATTTGACCAATCGGGTTGGTCCAGGAATATCCTCCATCATTACTTCTGAATAAACCTATGTATCCACTGTCTCCAGCTTTAGATAATCCTATTAAGTATGCATATACTCTAGTAGTATCAGCTTCAGATACAGCTATTCTAGCTCCATAACAATCTCTTGCAGGATCAGAAGAAGAATACCATCCAGTTGTTTGCTGCGCCCATGCGAATCCTCCATCTGTAGAAACAAAAAAGTCAGCTACATCATCAGATAAATTATCCATTACCAAATAAAGCTTATCCGGGTTTAACGGGTTTGCTTGAATATCGAATGCTCGGTCGTTGAATATGGTTGACCAAGAAGAACCTCCATCAGCACTTCTATAGACACCCCCAGCTCCAGCAACTAAAATCGTATCAGAATTCGTTCGATGAATGTGAATCTCATTTGCGTTCAACGCTGCGGTATTAAAGGATAATGTCCAATTTAAACCTCCATCAATTGTTTGGTATAGATCATCCCCTCCACCTGCAAACGCGATGTCTGGGTTAAATGGATCTACCGCTACCGATGAAGTTCCCCAATTTGAAGGAATTCCGAAGGACACATTTACCCATGTGGTTCCACTGTCAACTGATTTGTACACCTCTCCAGGCTCGCTTCCACAGTACATAACTGAAGGAACCGCATTACACCTATCCAAAGAGAACACATTCGTTTGATTTCCTTTAAAGCTTCCATCTTCTGCATAAACTTGCATTGGTCCTA
>JBLIOB010000266.1:0-5968 GCA_047639575.1 Parvicellaceae bacterium | reverse complement strand
AACAAGTTTCTTTACCTGTGGATCTGTCCATATATAGTTCATTCCCTCATTCCCATCAGATTTGCACAGAAATTTTAAACTATGCTTACCTTGGATCTGATACTATACCATTAATATACGTTGACCATTGGGATTTTGCACATCAGGAGTATTATTACTACAATAACCTAGTAAAAATACCTGCGAATTACATTTTCAGGGCTGAGCATCTATACGAAAACACTAGCGCCAACCCAGACAATCCTTTTAGTCCACCTCAATTCATTACAGTTGGAGAAGGGTCAACAAATGAAATGCTATTTGATAGTTTTCAATATATGCTGTATCAACCTGGTGATGAAAACATTAATGTTGATAGTATATTAGATTCAGACCCATTGCTAAACACCTATACTTATGTTGGTATTGGCGATCAAATAGTAAACACAAAACCTTCTTACGCTTATCCAAACCCCGTAGTTGAACAAACTTCAATTTACTATTATCACCCGCATAGTAACTTTAATCAATTCACCATTAGATTTTGGACGCTAAACGGCAAGCAAGTTCAGTTGCCGACTTCGAGTAACGATGGTTTCTTTGAAGTTAAGAGGGGAACTGTAAGTGCCGGGTATGTCATTTATGAAATCCTTGACAGTGGAAAGCTGTTATCTACAGGATCATTGCTGTTGAAATAAAGCCGTAGATAGAACTATAGATGTTCTTGGTAGCTTGGTCTCGTTGGATCAGGTCTAGCATACTCTACAAGATTCAATTTTATTAATCCAAGTTGTTTTAGAATCAATTTTTCTCCTGCCGAAATGATGATATTATAAAAAACAGGGTTTAAACTTAAAAATAAGTCAAACGGATTGTGAAATTATATTCGAATGATGAGGCGTATGTCATAATCTTCCCGGAGGTAATTATGTACCAACCGACTATAATTTCTTAGCTTCTTTCAGCCAAAAATTTAAAACATCACTTTCTTCCAAAATCTGCAGGAATCTCTCCCCAAGCTTTGGTTTCCCATTTCAATATTGGGTTTCTAAAAGTGTTGTTGTGCAACCATTTCTCCGCTCGCATGATGAGGTTTTTCACTTCCGGGGAAGGAATTTGGTTGGTCCTGCATCGTTTTGCCTTGATCCAGTTCATCGCAATTTTTGAATCAGAATAGATCGGCATGACGTGAAGTTTGGGGTCCTTTTCTCTTTTAAAATGAGCCAGACCATGAACTAGGGCCAGGAACTCACCGATGTTATTTGAACCTCCCGTAAAAGGTCCCATTCTGAAAATCACATGTTCTTCATTGAATGTCCAAACACCTTGATACTCCATAATACCAACACCATTACAGGCTGCATCTACACTCAAGCTCATTTCAATTGGACTTCCGATTTTTGCAGCTTCGGCCGGAGTTAGGTCTCTTGTTTTTTTATAGCTGCCTTGAAACTTCTCTGGACCTTCAACAAAGGCTCTTTCTGCCAATTGTTTGCTCCCAAATGTTTTGTATTTCGGACCCTTAAATCCAGTTAATTGGCTTTTGGCCTTTTCCCAATCACTGTACACGCCAGGCGTAAAACCAGCCCAAACTACGTAGTAGTGGCTCTTCTTTTTCTTAAATGATGGTTGAACAGAATCAGGATTGGCATAGGCATTCTGTGCTTCAGCCATGGTTTTGAAAGATTTAAATTTTGCATGTTTAAATCCAATGGTTTGCCGTTGAGTATCAGACCATGTAGTATATATCCCTGGGTTATGTCCTGACCAAACAACGTAATACTTTTTCTCCGCCATTATTTTACAACTTCATTTGCTCCTTCTAGCACATTAATCATATGATAAAGGTTTTCAGTAAATAATTTAACCGCGATGGCCAATAATATAATTCCAAACACTTTTTTGATGATCGCAATTCCACCTTTTCCTAATAATTTTTCTATCCGCTTCGTCAACAGCAATACCACAAAAACGACAATTATATTTATTAAGATGGCGACTAATATATCTTGCACTTGATATTCAGCACGCAGGGAGACTAACGAAGTCATTGTTCCTGCTCCAGCAATGATAGGAAATGCAAGTGGGACAACTGACGCAACCTTAGGAGAGGGTTCGTCACCTTCGTTTTTAAAGATCGAGATCCCTAAAATCATTTCCAATGCCATAAAGAATAGAACGAAAGAACCAGCAACTGCAAATGATTTTGTGTCAAGCCCGATCACGTTTAATATGGACTCTCCTAAAAATAGAAAGAGCACCATAATTCCTAATGCAACGATACTTGCGCGAAGTGGAAATATTTTACCTCCGGCTTTTTCTTTAATACTTATGATGATCGGAATTGAACCAACGATGTCTATTACTGCGAATAAAACCATGGTAGTAACACCAATACTTTTTAAGTCAAAGCTTATACCTGCAATGTTCAACATATTATTTAAAGATTATTTTTTCTACCGTTTTTGGGAAATAATTTTGTTCTAACAGTTTAATTTTGTCTTGAATATTTTCGGCCGTTTCCCCTTCCAGAACTGCGCTCGAGAATTGAGCAATTACTGCACCTTCATCGTAATTTTCATTGACATAATGGATAGTTATCCCTGTCTCTTTTTCTTTCGCTTCAACAACTGCTCGATGAACATTAATGCCATACATTCCTTTTCCACCAAATTTTGGAAGCAAAGCAGGGTGCAGGTTGATGACTTTATTAGGATACTCGTTGATTAATCGTTCAGGAAACTTTAATAGAAAACCTGCTAACACGATTAAGTCTGGATTTTTTTTGGCTAAGAACTGATCTAGTACATCCGTTTCTTCTAATTCATATTTTGAAAACACAAATGACTCCACATCTTCTTCTTCTGCAATGTTTAATACTCCAGCCGACCTATTGTTACTACAAATAGCAACAACGTCTGCTCCATTAACATTTCTCAAATGGCGAATAATGTTACCAGCGTTTGAGCCGGCACCAGATGCTAATATGACTACTCTCTTTCCCATAAAACTGAAGCAAAATTACTGCAAATGTACAATGGCGCAATAAAAAGAGTCAAATAAAATATTTGCCATATTGCTTACACTTTGGTTCATTCTATTATTTTTATTATCGAAGAGTTAATACATTGGCTGTAATGATTGATAGTAAGAAAAAAGAGTATCCATTTGTAAAGCATTATCCACTTCGATTTGAGGAAAAGGAAATGATTGATCGCAGTCAAGAGTTTTATGAATTCATGGATAAGAGGAGGTCGATTAGAGAGTTTTCTGATAAAGAAATTCCAATTGAAATCATTGAAAACATAATAAAAACTGCTTCAACTGCTCCCTCAGGTGCTCATAAGCAACCATGGACTTTTTGCCTTATATCCAATGCCAAGCTGAAATCTGAAATTAGAAAATTAGCCGAAGAAGAGGAGGAGAAGAGCTATAGCGGAAGAATGAGTGAAGAGTGGATTAGAGATTTAACCCCTTTAGGAACCGATGCGATAAAAGAGTTTATTGACATTGCACCATGGGTAATTATTGTAATGAAGCGAGTTTACGAAAACGGACCCGATGGAAGCAAGCAAAACAACTATTATGTGAATGAATCTGTTGGTATTGCGGCAGGTTTTTTAATCACTGCAATTCATAACGCAGGCCTTTGTACGCTTACGCATACACCAAGTCCAATGAACTTTTTAATTAAAGCTTTAGGCCGTCCAGCGAACGAAAGACCGTTTCTTTTGTTACCTGTAGGATATCCTGCTGATGAAGTTACAGTTCCCGACTTAGGAAGGAAGCAACTGGCGGACGTTACCGTTTATTATGAATAAATTTTGTTTTAGTTGCGATTAGTAGTTTATTTGCACCCTGAATTAAACAATAATTAAAAAGAATATTATGTCTGATGCAAATTCAAGAGTAGTAGCAATTATCGTAGATAAGTTAGGTGTTGATGAAGCAGAAGTTACTGCAGAAGCTAGCTTTACTAATGATCTAGGAGCTGACTCTTTAGACACAGTTGAATTGATCATGGAATTTGAAAAGGAATTCAATATTGCTATTCCTGATGATCAAGCTGAAAAAATCGCAACTGTAGGTGACGCTGTTACCTATATCGAAGAAAACGCGAAGTAATAGTTGATTTAAAATTTTAGGATGGAGTTGAAGAGAGTTGTTATAACTGGTCTCGGTGCGATTACGCCAATTGGGAAAACGGTTAATGACTACTGGGATGCGCTACTCAAAGGAGAAAGCGGTGCCGCTAGTGTGACTCATTTCGATCCAATTCTTCATAAAACTAAATTTGCTTGTGAGGTCAAAGACTTTGACCCACTTGATCACTTCGAAAGAAAAGAAGCTAGAAAACTAGACCGATTCAGTCAGTTTGCCATGGTGGCAGCTACCGAAGCTATGGAGGATTCTGGGCTTGATTTAGACAAATTAGATCTAGATAGAGCCGGTGTTATCTGGGGCGCAGGTATTGGAGGTATTGGTACTTTCCAAGAAGAATGTGTTGGTTTTGAAAGAGGAGATGGTACCCCGAGGTTTAATCCTTTCTTTATTCCTAAAATGATTATTGATATTGCTGCAGGCCATATCTCAATCAAGTATGGACTAAGAGGACCGAATTTCGCAACCGTTTCAGCTTGTGCTTCCGCTTCTAACGCAATGATTGATGCTTTTAACTATGTACGACTTGGCAAAGCTAAAGTGATCGTCTCAGGAGGATCAGAAGCGAGTATAACAACTGCAGGGATTGGCGGCTTCAACGCAATTAAAGCTTTATCAACAAATAACGATAATCCAACCACAGCTTCAAGACCATTTGATAAAACCAGAGATGGTTTTGTTTTGGGTGAAGGTGCCGGAGCAGTTATTGTTGAAGAATACGAGCACGCAATCGCTAGAGGTGCTAAAATCTATGCTGAAATAGCTGGAGGAGGCCTTACTGCTGATGCTTATCATATTACAGCCCCTCATCCAGAAGGTATTGGTGCGGCAAACGTGATGAAGTTCGCAATGGAAGATGCAGAAATGGATACTTCCCAAATAGATTACATTAATGTTCACGGAACTTCAACGCCACTTGGAGATGTTGCCGAAACGCTTGCGATTAAAAAGGTATTTGGACCTCACGCATATAAACTGAACATTGGCTCAACAAAGTCCATGACAGGCCATTTATTAGGAGCTGCTGGAGCAATTGAGGCAATTGCCTGTATCAAGGCAGTTGTGCACGATATTGTTCCTCCAACGATTAATTTTGAGCACGAAGACGAGAATATTGACTACAAACTGAATTTTACTTTTGGTAAGCCGCAAAAACGAGTTGTTAATGCAGCTATGAGCAATACCTTTGGTTTTGGAGGCCACAACACTTGCGTCATCTTTAAAAAGTGTCAGTAGTTTAAGGTTTGGCTCTTTTCAAAAAAAAACTAAAATCTCCCCTTTCTAATTACATTCAGTCGACTTTTGGAATTAAGCCGAAAGATTTATCTCTCTATGAACTGGCTTTCACGCATAAGTCTTTTGACCAAAACCTTCCTAATAACGAGCGATTAGAATTTCTTGGTGATTCCGTAATTAATACCGTAGTAGCTGCTTATTTGTTTGACAAATATCCAGAAGATGACGAAGGGTTTCTAACAAAACTTAGATCTCGAATCGTAAGCAGAGAAAACTTGAACGAAATTGGAACTAAAATTCAGTTGTTGGAGCATGTGAAGTACTACAAAGGGAATAATCAGTATAAATCCTTAGAAGGAAATGTATTTGAAGCCGTTATTGGGGCCATATATGTTGATCAGGGCTTCGCAAAGACGAAGAGCACACTTTATGGTAAGATCTTAGACAAGGTGGTTGATATCGATTATTTAAGAGAAACAGATACCGACTATAAAAGTCAATTATTAATCTGGTCTCAGAAAAATGGTCTGAAATTAGAATACCGAGTTACAGAAGTTCAATCCAAAGTGACGAAGTATTTGGCCAAACTATA
>JBLIOB010000265.1:0-5995 GCA_047639575.1 Parvicellaceae bacterium | reverse complement strand
AAATACCATACAGACATGAACACGAGAGATACTTTAGTTACAGAGTTAAACGTATTGGAAACGTTTGATCCGATTATTCCTGAAGCGTATAAACATGACACTGAGTTTTTAATGCTTGGAAACTTGGTGCCTGCTGTTCAAATGCAAGTAATTGAAAGGTTAGCAAACAGACCAAAACTAGTTGTTTTAGATACAATGAATTTCTGGATGGACATCATGATGGATGACCTAAAGAACGTATTGAAGCACGTTGATGTATTGACTATCAATGATGAAGAAGCAAGACAATTATCTGGAGAGTACTCTTTAGTAAAAGCTGCAGATATCATCAGAGAAATGGGCCCTAAATACTTGATCATTAAAAAAGGTGAGCACGGAGCTTTATTGTTTCACGGAGAGAATGTATTCTTCGCGCCAGCACTTCCATTAGCTGAGGTTTTCGATCCAACTGGAGCTGGAGACACTTTCGCAGGTGGATTTATCGGATACCTTGCTAAAACAGGAGACCTGTCTTTTGAAAGCATGAAAAGAGCAATTATTTATGGTAGTGCATTAGCTTCATTTACAGTTGAAAAATTTGGAACAGAAAGATTGGCTGAGTTAACTCAAGCCGACATTGATGCAAGAGTAGAGCGATTTGTGAAACTTGCGCATTTCGACATGGATTACGCAACGGTTTAATTAAAAAAAGACTATAAAAAAAGCGCCAATGACATATGTCAGTGGCGCTTTTTTCTTTTAAATACTTTCTAAAAGGTCTACTCTCCTTTTACCAATTTAGTCCAAACGTTTAATTCTACGTCTTCCCATGTAACACCTTCGTGCTTTTCTTTACAAGCCTCTGCTAATGCATCGAAACCAGTTTTAGCAGCATCACTCCAAGTTGGAAGAATAATTGAACCAGACAACTTAACAACATTGTCATCACCCATTTCGTAAGTCATGGGTACATCAACTGAAGTTCCGCCAAGAATCACTGCAATCACAGCACTTCCTTCTGCTTCATCAATACTTTTGATCTCACCAGTAATTACTTCAGTTTCCATTCCACCGAACAAAATCGTTGCCAATTTCCAATCACGAACGCTGTCTTTTGAATTAACTGATTGAGTGAATATTTCAAACGTCACGCCAGTCATTGCTTCAGCAGCGTTTGGTCCAGTTGTGAAGTTGTTTACGATAATACTATCGAACTCACCAGAAACACCAGCCTTGCTCTCTAACTTGAAGCCCGTCCATTTTACCGATGTAGAGGTATGGTCATATGACCAATTACCAACTGGAGTTGCAACAACCTCATCTGTTGTCGTTGTGGTTGTCGTTAAAAGTGGTTCCGAAGATTGCTCTCCTCCACAAGATGATACCATTACTGCGGCCAATATTAATAGGCCATAAACTGCTTTTCTCATAATTTTATTCAAAATGAATTAATACTTGATTCTTTTCTACTGCGATTCCTTTTTCTACTTCAATACTTTTAATGATACCATCTCCTGGCGACTTTAAAATGTTCTCCATTTTCATGGCTTCTAAAATCATTAAAGGGTCATCTTTCTTAACCTCTGAGCCCATTTTAGCAATAACATCTAAAACTAATCCTGGCATCGGGGCTTTTAAATTCTTTAATTTCTTAACTGTTCCTGCGCCCATTCCCATAGATTTCAATAAACCGTCATATTGATCTTCTAGAACAACATTATACTTGTTCCCATTAATCAATAAAGTCAAGCTTTTTTCTGCCTTGTTATGCGTAATAACGCGTACAGAGTAGCTTTTATGATTTCTAATCACATGAAAACCTCCATCACCGTCAGCCAATATATCTAGTTGACTTAGGTCGTGAGTTTCAGCTGAAATTTCTTCAACTTCTCCTTGATTTACTTTTACCTTATACAAACGCGTTGTTTTGGTTGGAGCCCTAAATTAATGAATTTATCTAAAAGCCGCTGTCAAGACACTAGTAATCGGCCCGTTTTAACAGTAATTAGCTTGTTTTCAGTCAAGCAAGCGCCCATTAAAGAAAAACCCATCTTTTCTCCATCATTCCTAAAATCCAACCATCCAATCATTTCCTAGTTCGATATTCCCTCATTCCTAATAGCCAATCAGCCAATCACCCTATCATTCCTTCATTCAAGATTCCCTCATTCCTAATAGCCAATCATTCAATCATCCTATCATCCTATCATTCCTTCATCCTATCATTCCTTCATTCAAGATTCCCTCATTCCTAATAGCCAATCATCCTATCATTCTATCATCCTATCATTTCTTCATCCTATCATTCCTTCATTCAAGATTCCCTCATTCCTAATAGCCAATCATCCTATCATCCTATCATTTCTTCATCCTATCATTCCTTCATTCAAGATTCCCTCATTCCTAATAGCCAATCATCCTATCATCCTATCATTCCTTCATTTAAGATTCCCTCATTCCTAATAGCCAATCATCCAATCATCCTATCATCCTATCATTTCTTCATCCTATCATTCCTTCATTCAAGATTCCCTCATTCCCTTAACCTTTCCAGCCCGTTTATACTATTTCGCTTTAAGCCTTGTCTAAGATTCGAGATATTTGTGTTGAATTAGTAGAATTGAAAATGATGAGGAGATTAGGATTGTTAACCACAACAGCTGTATTAGCTGGACTAGCGCTTTCTGGGTGTAAGACAAAAGCAATTAATGATGCAAACGGTGATGGCACCGATTCGGAACTAATTGATAAACTTTTAGAAGATGAAAAAAATTCTCCTATAGTTCGGCCCGTTTATCAACCGTCTGAAAAGCGAGTGAGTGATATTTTACACACCAAATTAGAAGTCAGTTTTCTTTGGGATACTAAACAGCTAAAAGGTCAAGCCGATCTAACCATTAAGCCACACTTCTTTGATACAGATTCATTAACATTAGACGCCAAAGCAATCGAAGTAAGCAAAGTGGTTTTGATGAACGGAGAACAAGAAGGAGCAGCTCTTACTTACAAGGCAGATGGTCACTATCTTAAAATAAATCTAGGTAAAGAATTTACTCGAAACGATCAGTATACGATTCGGATTAACTACATAGCCAATCCAGAAAAAGTAACACAGAAAGGTTCTGCGGCAATTTCCTCTGCAAAAGGACTTTACTTTATTAATGCAGATGAATCTGATGAGAAAAAGCCAATGCAAATTTGGACTCAAGGCGAAACTGAAGCTGGATCTTGTTGGTTCCCAACCATCGATTCTCCAAACGAGAAAACGACTCAAGAGATGTACATCACGGTTGATGAAAAGTATAAGACATTATCCAACGGACTGTTGGTTTATTCTACCCCAAACTCCGATGGAACTAGAACTGATTATTGGAAAATGGACCAGCCTCACTCGCCTTATTTGTTTATGATGGCGGTTGGAGATTTTGCTTTAGTAGAGGATAAATGGACCAAAAAAGACGGCACCGTAATGGCGGTGAATTACTATGTAGAAAAGGAATTTGAAGAGCACGCAAAAGCAATTTTTGGAAAAACTCCGAAGATGCTTAGTTACTTCTCAGATTTATTAGGAGTAGAATACCAATGGGATAAGTACTCTCAAGTGGTAGTGAGAGATTATGTTTCGGGGGCAATGGAAAATACCACCGCAACAATTCACGGAGAGTTTCTACACCAAACAAAAAGAGAAATTATTGATGGCGGAAACGAATCAATTATCGCACATGAGTTGTTCCATCACTGGTTTGGTGATTTAGTAACTTGTGAGTCCTGGGCCAACTTACCCTTGAATGAATCTTTTGCGAACTACAGTCAATTTTTATGGGATGAGTATGAGCACGGACAAATGGAAGCAGACATGAATGCTTATAGTGAAATGGAAGGTTATTTGTTATCATCGCAACAACAAGGATACGTAGACATGATTAGATACGATTATGGCAGCAAAGAAGAAATGTTCGATGCGAACTCGTATAACAAGGGAGGTAGAATTCTTCACATGCTAAGATCATATGTTGGAGACGATGCATTTTTCGCTTCTCTTAAAAAATACTTAACGGATAATGCTTTTAGTAATGCAGAAATTCACGATTTAAGAAAAGCATTTGAAGCAACCACGGGAGAGGATTTAAACTGGTTTTTTAATCAGTGGTTTTTAGCTGGAGGGCATCCTAAACTAGTGTTCAACCAAAGTTATGACGCTACCTCAAAGAAGCTATACGTCTACATTGATCAAAATCAGAACATGGATAACGTTCCTTTGTACAAGCTTCCGATTCATATTGATATCTATGTTAAGAATAAGAAAAACAGACATATTGTTTGGGCCGAGCAAGTAAAAGACACATTTGTATTTGATCTTCCCTATGCACCGCAATTGGTTAACATAGATGCTCAGAAAGTGATGCTTTGTGATAAGGTGGACAAGAAGCCTACTGCACAATGGATCTATCAAATGAACCACGCTCCTTTGTTTCTAGACAAAAAGGAGGCCTTAGCAAAACTAGGTCAGATGAATACTCCAGAGGCCAATGATGCAATCATTAAAGCTTATGGCCACCCATTTTGGAAGATTAAGGCAATGGCGCTTAATAAATCAAGTAATGCAATTAGAGCGGATAAAAACGGCATGAAAGCCAAAGTAATTAGCCTAACTAAAGATGAGCATCCGGCAGTTCGTAAAGCAGCCATTTTGATTCTGCAATCTAAATGGAAAGGGGACATGGAGTTAATTAAAATCTATGAGAACGCACTTACAGATTCATCGTACAGTGTTATGTCTCAGGGAATGGATGCGCTTGGATCTGCAGATAAGAAAAAAGCAATGGCCGTTGCCAAATCACTTGAAAATGATGAAGGTGGCGCTGTTAGAAATGCAATTGCAAGAGTTTATGCGAAGCACGGTGGCAAAGAAGAGCATGATTTCTTTTTAACCAGAATGGATCAAGTGAACGGCATGGGGAAATACGGTTTTCTTCAAACCTATAATACTTATTTGATGAGACAGGATCAAAAAGAGATCAACAAAGGAATTGAAATTTTTGAGGATGTAGCAAGAAATGGAAATCCTTGGTTCTTAAAATTAGCAGGATATCAGCTATTAAGAAATGCAGCAAAAACCTTTGGTGAAATTGCTGGAGAGCAAAAATTGCTTCATAACAAGTATATGGATGAAGGCGCAACAATGAAAGCGGCATCTGCAAAGCAAGATCAAATTAAAGCGGAGAACCAGGCGGAATCAATTAAACGTACTGTAGAAGCAATAAGAATGGCTGAGACCGATGCGAACGTTTTGCAATATTTGGACTATAAACCGAAATAATAAATTTCTCTGATATTGGTATTCAACGCTTTATAGATAGCTTTAAAACCCAACGGCAACAATCACTTTCCGAAGGAGCCTTTATTTCTTCTTTACCACAGGGAAGGTGAAACCCCTCTTTGAGAAACTTGTTCCTGTTCATAGGAAGATTTAAGTGTACTTGACGTTGATTTTGCTGTACACTTACCATAACGAACAACAACAACAACAAAGAACCATAGCCATCTATGAAACGGGTTAATCCCGATCTAGAGATAATGCAATGTGAAAGAGATCAGTAGGTGTGCTGGTATATAGGTTCAAAAGGGAGAGATGTTAAGACATGCTCCCTTTTTTTATTTCAAAAACCTTCTACTTACGCGAACCCTATCATTCGTTGCGTCATTTGCCTAAAGGAAAGACATGGAAGGGTCGCAACTGCAATTTGTTTTCACATGCGCCTAATAATTAGTATTATGTAAAGCAGGTTTTCTAAAAATCACCAAAACGCCTATTAACAAGGGTGTATAACCGTTTGGGTGAAAAAATTCACCGAAACGAATACAATAGTAGAGCTCCTGGAACCCAGAAAAGCCGAAGGGGGAATGTGGTTGAGATTGTAATTGTTCTTTTTGGGGTTAGAAATCCAAGAAAAAGGTGGTTCTATAGTTTAATCACTTTCTTGTGACCTACTCCCTGTTCAGAGTAAATTACAAC
>JBLIOB010000264.1:0-6034 GCA_047639575.1 Parvicellaceae bacterium | reverse complement strand
AATCCTTGCTCCAGACTCTAATACCGCCATATTTTTCTTGTCACCTATTCCAGGACCACTTAGATAAAATGCGAAAGCATCATTAAACATGGAACAGACATATTCGTCATATTCTTCAGAGCCAAACATGTATCTAAAGCTTAACGTATCCCCAAAAGGCACCAAGTCCATCTCTACTACACATGCATCAAATGTTCTAAAATTCCCACGGAGCTCAGCTTCTAAATCTTTATCTCCCGATTTGGTAAGGAAAGGCTTGTTCTTTGGGAGGATAAAAGTGGTTGTACACATTTCTCCGTCTTCGGACACTTCATAATTTGTGGCATTCGATGATGTAAAAACAGCTGTTTCTCCGCTTGAGTCACTACTTGACCAATCATAAACAATATTGGTTAGGACTGAATTGTTTTCAAGTTCACTTTGTACTTCTTGATCCTGAACCTTAACGATAGCAACATCTATGACTTTAGCCAACTTCGAAGTACTTGTTTTATTGTTATTCTGTTTCTTAGAACCAAACTTATTGCAAGGAACGGTACTTGTAATTGTGTCGTACTCTACAATAGTGCCTCCATATGTTGATCCAGTCATACCACTGAATAAATTTGAAGAACCTAAGTTTAATACAGATCCTGTAGATAGAAGAATTCCTTTATTCATTCCTAGTTCCCGTTTGGGATCTATAAATCTCCCTAATTGATTTGTACCTATATTTTGATTAGTTGTGACATTTTTTACAACCATACCTCCTCCGGCTAATGTTTTAACGATTTTTTCAACGGTTATCGCTTTAGATGGAACCGTTATTTTAATTGAAGATTGGGAAAAGCAACTTACCGAGAAAATGGCAAGTAAGACTGTAAAAGTTAAGGTAGTTTTAATTGGTTTCATTTCTGTCGTTTTACATTTAATGTGGAAACGATAAAAAAGTAACCTTGAAGATTTAAGACCCAGAGAATTATGGTTAAATATCCGTTCTGACTAATTACTTCTTTAGAATCTGAAGAATGATCTTTAAAAGATACGATCCAATAGTACGTGCCTTGAGATAACTGTTGCCCTTTGCAATCGCCTTTCCAATTCATATGAAGAGGGTCGTAAGACTTTTGGATTAAATTTCCCTACCTGCTGAAAAGAGATATCGTTAAATCGCTGAAAGGCCCTGTACTTGCTTCAGCTAAACAGCTAACTCCAAGATTGAAAAATGAATTTCCGTTGCAACAACCAAAACATGGCTCCTGATCAACGATTATGATACGTCTTGAATCAGCTGAATAAATAGTGGCGTATTGATGTACTTTCCTTTCCTATCCTCACCACCATTGGGTTTATGAACGATAGAGTCTTGTCCATATCCAAAAGCTGCAATTAGGTTCAAGAAAACTAGTATGAAAAGGAACTTGCTTCGCATGTTTAATTTGGGTTATTTTCACGATACATCAATAGCTGCATCTCTTCTTGTAATGACGCAGAAATTGTACCATTCTCAACTTCCCTGATTTCCATTTGTACTGGAGATTCTCCTAAAATATCAAGCTTCCCCTCTAAGTCATTATAGAAGGACGTCTGAAGCATCAAATCCTCTCTTACAGGACCAACACAAGTATAAGATCGAATTCCCTCATCCCCATAAACACTTGTATAATGCAAGCTTTTCAAACTTGAAAAAGTAGTATCTCCCACTTCTAGTTTCACTTGACGTAAGAATAGGCTGTCCACGCTGAACCGCACAACCGAGTTCAATTCTCCATCTTGATACCCAGCCCAGATTCCTAAATGCTGATTTTCCCCATTACTGCACCCTAGAACAACAAACGCTATCAGAACCAAATAAAATTTTCGCATGGATAAATTTAAGGCAATTTGCCAAGTTAAACGCTTCTTTTTTAACCTCACTATAACAACAATTGGTCGCACATTGGCCGAATAATAATATAGAGTTAACTACTTTTGCGTCAAATTGAGTTCATGAAGTTTCTTTTACCCATCTTATTTTCACTCTTATCCGTTGCTGGATATTGCCAGCCTCCCGGAGGTCATGGTGAAGGTGGACCTGGAGGCAAACACGGACCACCACCCAAAACGGGAGAAATTTTCGGGAATGTTTTGGATTCGTTAAACGATGAAGGATTAGGTTACACTACAGTAATTGCGCTAAGTGCCATAGAACAGAAAATGGTTAATGGCAGTGTTTCTACTGAGAATGGAAATTTTTCAATCGCCAAACTTCCATTGGGTAAATACTCTCTGAAATTCACCTTTGTTGGTTATAATACAGTCGTCATTAATGATATTGAACTAACCGATGACAAATCCACTTATCAAGTGAAAGACTTGATTATGGGCCCCACCTTAATGAGTGAAGTTGAAGTAGTTGGAGCCGGACCACAGATCACCTATGAAATTGACAAGAAGATTGTAAATGTGGAAGATCAATTAAACACAGAGGGTCAAACCGCGATTGAGATGTTGGAAAACATTCCTTCCGTTAGTGTTGCAGCAGATGGTACTGTTAGTTTAAGAGGAAGCTCAAGTTTCACCCTCTTAATAGATGGTATTCCAACGAACATGGATGCAAGCGATTACTTGGCCACAATTCCAGCCAGCACAATTAAAGAAATAGAGATCATCACGAATCCATCAGCAAAATTTGATGCAGAAGGAACAAGCGGAATTATTAATATAATTACCAAGAAAAATAAACTGGAAGGAATTAGTTTTCTACTTAACGGTAGCATTGGAAGGTTTAATAATTATAGCGGAGATTTTGCATTGAACGTGAAGAAAAAGAAATTCACTTTTGACGTTTCAGGAAACACCAGAGCACGAAGCGGACCCAGTAATCAGACAACGGTAAGAACTACCACTTACGACTCCGTTGTGAATCGATTAGAAAGTGCTGGAGAGGCCAATTGGCGAAGAAGTGGCTTAGGCGGTGGTGCCGGATTTCAATGGAACCCGAACAATAGTCATGTACTAGTAGTCAGAACAAAAATAAAATCGAATTTAATGAACCCATACAATGACATGGCTTATCAAAATTTCGACAATGATAGTTTGTTAAGTGAGTTTCAAACTTTTCAGCACAATCACATCACTTTTGTAAACAGCACTACAAGCTTAAATTATCAATACAATATCAAGAGAAACAAAGATCATTACGTTTCGTTTAAAGCCATAGCTAATAGAACGGATGTAGTGCAAAATGATTCTACCACTTCATTTAATTCTGATACGATTACTGCCGCTAATTTATATACGGAAACAGGACCATCTAATTCTTATCGATTCAATATTGATTATCGACTACCATTTAAGAATAGTAAATTGGAAATGGGAGCGCAATCTCAATTTGGAATAAGTGGTGATGTAGGTAAAAACTATACCTACGACTTGGCAACAGAAACTTATGAGTTTGATTCTCTATTCAGTTCAGATGTGGATTACATTAGAGATGTTCATGCAGGATATGTGATGTATGGAGGTAAAACGAAAAAATTTGGCTACCAAGCTGGTTTAAGGGGCGAATACACTTACCGTACGATCTCTTCTACGGCCGCAGTGGAGTTTACAGAAATCAATAGAATGGATTGGTTTCCTTCGGCACACATCTCGTACGGATTAAAGAATAAAAGTCAGCTTTTGGCAAGTTACTCTAGAAGAATCGAGCGACCAAGAAGTTATTATTTTGAACCCTTCATTACATGGAAAAGTCCATATAATGTGAGCAGCGGAAATCCAAATCTACAACCTACTTACATCAACTCTTTTGAAGTAAATTACATGAAGCCAATTACAAAAAAAGGGTTCTTTAGTTTAGAAGCATATTTTAGAAAGAGCGAAAATATTGTAAACCGAATTTCAACAGTTTACGCAGAGGGAATATTGCTGAATAAGCCTTTCAATATTGGAACCGCCAATTCTTATGGATTGGAGGCCTCATTAAATTATAAGATCTCGAAAATCTGGAAGTTAGTTGCTGGCGCAAATGCTTATTTCTATGATTTATCAGGAGAGTTAGATGATCAGGATTACAGCACACAGTCATTCAACTATAAAGGAAGATTAACCAACACATTTACAATCAAGGGATGGATGCTTCAATTTGTTACCGCGTATAGAAGCGGTTCCGTAACTGCTCAAGGTGAAAACGTAGGTTCATTCAGCCAAGACATCTCTCTTAAAAAGAGCTTCATGAATAAAAAATTATCGATGACGATTCAGGGAAGAAACATTTTTGGAACTGCTGTAAGAGAATCTTTTTCTACTATTTCAAACGTGTATATACACGATACATCTAGAAAATTAGCCCCATTAATTACGGTTTCTGCTTCACTGAAACTAAACAACTACCAGAAAGTCTACGACAAGAACGAAGGCATGGATGATTTCTAGTAGGAATAAGGTAATGTTCTTGAAAGCCGAACCATTAAGTCTTTTCCAACATTTGAAGTGCTTTTAAGATTCGTAAATTGAAAATTATTGACAAAGAAATTTGAATAACCTTCTAAGTCAATTCCCTTTGCACTGTTCAAATTAACAAAGCCCATCTCCCAACTAGAGAAACCTCTGGTGAGAATATGTCCCTCCCAGTAAATCTTTACTTCATGATGCCTTTCATCAGCCGCTATTGTGGTCATTAACTCTTTAATGTTGCATTCAGGACCTTCAATTAACTGAATAAATTCTCCATTGTAATAGGCCAAAAGTCCCGTGACATTTAATTTCAAGTTTTTATCTCTTGCCTTTTCAAGCATGGATTTCAACTCTCTCTGAGTCGGCTCGATCTTGGCTTTACTGGTATAAATGAGTTCGTATAATTTGGACATCGACAGGGTATTGATTAGCTGGTTAAAGTATAAAATATTTTGATAAATCAGCACAAATGTAACCAAGTTGGATCTTCGTATTATTGATTTGAAAATCAAACCTTTAAAACAAAAACCATGCATAAACTTGTCCTATTACCAGCGGCTATTCTCATAGCTATTGGATTACACGCACAAAAGAAAATCGACATAAAACCAGATATTAAAGCCGTAACAGTATTTCACGTTGGAGCTGAAATCACCAGTGAATCCAAAGTAAGTGTCCCTCAAGGACAGCATACCATAATGCTACGAGGCATATCCAAAAAAGTAGTAAGCGATAATATTAGGGCTTATTTCGAAAGTGATAAAGACGGAATTCTTCTTATTAAATCCTCCATTGCTGTTGATGCAGATACGACTTGGGAAGAGGGAAAAGCGGGAATTGTAGTAAAAAGAAGCATTAGAGATTCGGCAGTATTACTGTCTTCACAGCTTCAAAAACTGACAACAGAAGAACAAATCTTAAGCAATCAATTCGAGTTGATGAAAATCAAACTTGGTGAGGTGGAAATGAAGTCTGTAGAAGATGCAACCAAGCTATTTGACTTGTACGAAACCAGAATGATCAGGTTGCAAACTAAAACGTTATCAACCAGAACACAGAAAAACAAAATTAGCGGACTGAGAAAAAAATATCACAACATGGCAAGCAAGCACAACCCTACTGGCGCTGTTGTTCGAATTAAAAGCATAAAGCGGTACCACAGTCTTAAACTAGTTGTACAGGCTAATCGAGCCATCTCTGGAACATTAGTAGTTAAATACATTGTTGGCGCAACTGGTTGGGCTCCAAAGTATAGATTACAGGCAAATACCGAGAACCAAAAAGTCGATTTACGATATATGGCTAATGTGATGAATCAATCCGGAAAAGATTGGAAGAACGTAAACATTAAACTTTCATCTGCATTTCCACTGGAGAAGATTCCGAACAAACCTGAGCTAAGCCCTTGGGTATTGAACACGAAGCATGATGCAAGAAAATACTCTTCTGCTACGGTTTCAAAACAGAACGTGAAATCTGAATATTCGGTTGATCCTCTTGACAATGTAGAATACATTGAAGCCGATATTCCATCGGTAACACAGGAATTTAAAATTGGAGCCAAGCAAACTATTTTGTCAGATGGAGAAGTCTTTACCCTTTTTGTAAACGATTATAC
>JBLIOB010000263.1:0-6080 GCA_047639575.1 Parvicellaceae bacterium | reverse complement strand
CATTAAACCTGGCATTTCAGCTTCAGCTAGATCCATTTCTTTTCTACCCCATTCTGCTAGGGAAATATCTTTTACCTTATAAGGTAATCTTTCAGTTGTTTCGTTCATTTTTAATTTTGAAAAAAAAATAAGGACTAATTCGCCACGGGCGAATCAGAACAGCCGTAGCGAGCTAAGGCGATGCAAAAGTACAACATACCTTATTCTTACGCAACGAAATACAAAAAAAGGGCCTTCCACTAAGTGAAAGGCCCTTAAGTAAATTTATGAATGGATTTCTTACTCCTTGTAAACGAATTTACCAGTAGTGTTAATGTATCCTTTTGTACCTGTTGAAAAATCTCCAATTCGTACTAAAGCTAGGCCATTTTCAAAGTCTGCGGATTTAGAAAATTGTCGCGCTATTACAACTTTCCCTGCCTTATCGATATAACCCCATTTTGCTTCTCTCCCTTTTCCTTTAGCTACACAAGCCAAACCATTATTGAAGTCGTAAGCTCCATCAAATATAGTTTGGACAACTATTTTTCCTGTTTTATCAATAAAACCAAATTTCCCAGTTTTAAAATCTCCTTTTCTTATTAGTGCTCTTCCTTCGGAGAAAAAGAATGCTTTATCAAATTGTGCAGTGATTACTGTTTTTCCACTTTTATTGATATATCCCCATTTACCGGTTTTTTCATCTCCTTGTCTAAAATTGGCCATACCTTCATGAAAATCCCATACCATATCGAATTTAGGCTGGATCACAAAAACACCTTTAGTATCAATAAATCCCCACTTAGTTCCTTTTTTAACTCGAGCAACACCGTCATGAAAATCGAAAGCTCTATCGAACTTAGCCTGTACTACTACTTTACCAGTTTTGTCCACATAACCTAGCTTGCCCATTTTTTGGAACCTCGCCAAACCTTCGCTCATATGATAGGCATGAGAGCAATCCACTTTAAATTTAGTCGCTCCTGATTTATCAATATATGACCAATTCCCGTCTATATCTCTTACTGCCGCAAAACCTTCATTAAATTCAGTACCTTTTACATACATAGCAGCTACAACTACTTTGCCAGTAGAATTAATGTACCCAACATTCTTATTCAATTTCACTTTGGCAACACCTTCATTAAAAGCAAACGCATTTTCAAACTTTGGCTGAATTTTAAGATTCCCAGATTTATCAATATATCCATATTTCCCGCTTTTTCTAACTGGGTATAATTCTTGGGTCCAAGAATAAACCGAGGTTAATATCAACGCTAATAGAAATGTGGACTTGAGGGTAATGCTTTTCATACTGGCTTCTAAATTGGCTTACTAAATTAAAAAAATATACATTCGTATTGATACGGAACACAAAAGAAGTGCCACTATTTACAAAGAAGAAAATTAGTAACGGAACTACATTGGCAATTTGGAAATGTTCCGAATCGCTCGAGACCCTCCTACCCCTTGTACATATAGGTGATTCTGAACGGGCAAAATTAGCTTCATTTTCCAACGAAAAAAGAAAAATTCATTTTCTCTCAACACGAATTTTATGCAACTTAATTGCCCCTGAGTCCAAAATTCGATACAATTCAGAGGGAAAACCCTTTTTAAATTCAGTAAATCTTCATCTTTCCATCTCTCATAGTCATGATTTTGTTGCAGTTTTAATCAGTTCATCCCCTTTTATTGGACTAGATATTCAGAAAAAACAAGACAATATTTTCAGAATTAAAGATCGGTTCATTAACGATCATGAAAAAAGCACTTTCAAGTATGATGACCTAAATGATCTTACTTTAATCTGGTGCGCTAAAGAAACTATCTACAAAATCCATGGAGATCGAAACGTATTTTTTAAGGAACATATGGAAGTTCGGAGGGTAATTAATGATGATGCTCGTTTCGATGTAAAGCTTAATCATCATTTATATGAAGGTGTTCATCGAATACAACATGAATTAATTGAGGATTATACATTAGTTTATACGGTATTTGATTAAATTTTACCCTACAAATGAAACTTTTAAAGTCAGACCGTAAGCTTGCCATCTTAGTGGACCCAGATAAATGGTCCTCTGTGGACCAAATGTCCGAATTAGTGGATGCACTCAAATTAGCTAATCCAGACTTCGTATTGGTAGGTGGGAGCCTCATAACCAATGATTTGTTCGAAAGAACTATCATTTATTTGAAGGAGCAACTTACTATCCCTGTCTTTATTTTCCCAGGCAACGGGCTTCAAGTATCATCAAAAGCGGATGGAATATTCCTTTTGTCATTGATTTCAGGAAGAAACCCAGAGTTTTTAATTGGTCAGCATGTAATTGCCGCACCCTTAATTGCTCGTTCAGACATCGAGATCATTCCTACTGGATACATGTTAATTGATGGCGGGAATATTACTGCCGCTGCTTATATGAGTAATACTCAACCTATTCCAGCCGAAAAATATGGGATTGCGGCAAGTACTGCTTTAGCCGGACAACAATTAGGAATGCAACAAATCTATATGGATGCAGGCAGTGGAGCTTTGAATTCGATTTCTAATGACATGATTAAATCAGTGGCAGACAGCACAAAAATCCCTTTGGTTGTGGGCGGGGGAATTAAATCTGTAAAGGAAGTCCAAGCAAAATGGGAAGCCGGTGCTAACTTAGTTGTAATTGGTACTGCAATAGAAAAAAATCTTGGCCTGTTGAACGAATTTGTGACAACTAAAGAACAGGTATGAAACTAGTCGTCTTTTCTTCTAAGGAAAAAACTACCAGCGAAATACCATTCGTCATTCAGATGTTCGAAAACGGACTTGAGACTTTCCACCTCAGAAAACCTCGATTCGGAACGAAGGAGCTTGAAGAGTATATTTCAGCAATCCCCAAGGAATATAGAAGTCGCGTTATTATTCACTCCCATCATGAATTAGCAGCGATTCTTAAGTTAAAAGGAATTCATTATTCAAGAACGCATCGTAAAAAAGGGCTCAATGGTAAAGCCAAATTTGGTATTACTCGATTGGCTCATCGCAAAATGAAGTTTACCAAATCTTGTCATGCGCTATCAAGTATACAGGAGGACATCCGCAAATACGACTATGTATTTTTAAGCCCCGTTTTTGACAGTATTTCAAAAGAAGACTATAAAAGTAAATTTAGCCTAACGAAGACGAAAGAAGTGCTCGACAAAACTCGTCAGACTGTGTATGCTTTAGGTGGATTAAACCCCTCGAATATTGAATTGGCGGTGAAAACCGGGTTTGATGGAATCGCTCTTTTAGGATATGTATGGGAATCTAAAAAAAACCCATTGGAGGCATTTCTGGAAGTCAAGTTAAAATTGAAAGAAATAGAAGCTAAGTCGATTCTAGAGAATTAATAAATTCTTATTGTTGGGTCAATTTCAGCAGCCCAAGCATGAATTCCGCCTTCTAAGTTTATCAAGTTTTTACATCCCTTATCACCAAGAAAATTAATAGCTGATTGGCTTCTCATTCCATGATGACAGTATATAACCACAGGTCTGTCATCCTTCACAATTTCAAATTGATGGCCTAAATCACTCAATGGTAAATGATCTGATTCCAATTTGCATATAGCTAATTCAGGCATTTCCCTTACATCTATTAATTGGAATTTTCTTTTCTCGTCCATCCATAATTTTAACTCGTGAACATTGATCGAATTTGGCGTTTCAACAACCCCACAGAATACATCGTAATTAGAAAGCAACTCATCGATATCGGTCGTGTTTTTATTAAATTTTAATTCCTTAAAAGTCAATTCAAGGGCATTATAAAGCAGTAATCTGCCTGATAAATTCTCACCTATTTCAGCAATAACTTTAATTACTTCATTCGTCATTATTGAACCTACGACAGCAGGTAATACACCTAACACTCCAACATCTGAGCAATTAGGAACTTCGTTTGGCCCAGGAGGCCTTGGATACAAACATCTGTACGTAGGCCCTTCATTCCAATTGAAGAGGCTTACTTGTCCTTCAAACTTAAATATAGACCCGAACACGAGCGGTTTTTTCAAAATAACACAAGCGTCACTGACTAAATACCTCGTTTGAAAATTGTCGGATCCGTCAACAATTAGGTCATATTCTCCAATTATTTGAAGGGCATTTTCAGTTGAAAGGTAAAAGGCATGGCTTCGAAAATTAACTAAACTATTTTGGGCTTGCAAGTTCGATTTGGCAGCATCCGCCTTCATTTTTCCAATGTCGTTTTCTGCAAATACGACTTGGCGCTGTAGGTTCGATTCATCCACCGAGTCACCATCAATTATTCCTATGGTTCCAACTCCTGCTGCTGTCAGGTATTGTAATACTGGGGCGCCAAGGCCTCCAGCACCAATTACCAATACTTTTGCCGCTTTTAATTTTTCCTGAGCCTTCTCGCCAAATTCAGCTAATATGAGGTGACGATTATATCTTGCTTTTTCTGGATTACTTAACATCTCCATCGTAGTATTCGTTTTCGAAATGATACTCGTAAGAGGCCACTCCCGATTTCAATACTGCGTTTGAATCAACTGCGTAGGATCGAATGTTATGGGTTGAAACAGTTTTAACTGGTTGTTTATTTTCCGTGTAAAATTCGGTGTGAGCAGCCAATTGTTTTATTTGAGCGATATTAAAAATAGATTGAGACATATAATTTTCACCTTCATATTCAAACTCGACTTGCTGCTGTCCGTCTTGAACAAGCTTCACTACCCTGTCTTGTGAATCAAAAGTTCTATCAAAAACTTTTTCGTCCAGACCTGTATCATTTTTATATCTACTACCTATTTGATTTCCGTGGTCATCATAAGAATAGGATTGCTCGGTCCATTGATCAGATTCGCCTTCAAATGTTTTAACCGATAATTCCTTCCCTGAATCTGTGTAAGTCCTTTCTTGTTTCTGCTCTAATTCATTTCGCTCATTGAAAACCTCGGTTTTTACAATTCGCTTCTCATGGTCATACCAAATTAATTGACGATTTTCCAATTCACCCTCTTCATCCTCCATAATGATCTCAGTAAAACCGTCCTTATGAGCAAATTTTTGAATCTCGCTATATCCCTCATAGTCAATTCTAGTTTCCAAATCACGCCCTTGTTCATCGTAAGTGTAAAAGCTTGATGTAGAAGTTCCCTCATCGGTGCATTGATACACATCTTTAATTACTAAATCACCACGATAGCTTGTCTCACCTTCTTCAAAAACTTCACCATTTTCGTTGAACTTTTTGTGAGAAGTAATTGCCCCGTTTTCGTTATAATGATTCTCTTCTCCCAACCATGAAAACACTTCTATGCCTTCTGAATCTAGTCCTTTGAAAGTAATTTTTTGTGATTTCAATTTTGTCATTTAATGTGTTTTAACTCTTCTAGAATATCCATTACTGCAAACTCAAATCCCAATCTTTATAAACAGGTTCATAACCTTGCTTACGAATGACCTCTGCGAATTCGTTGGCTGTTCGTTTGTCATCTATTTCAAATTGCTCCAAATTAACTTCAGGGTTTGAATATCCACCAGGATCAGTTTTTGAATCTGCGGAAATTGAAGTAATTCCTAATTTAACCACATGGTTTCTAAATTTGGCCGATTCTCTAGTAGACATTGAGAGTTCCACTTCTTCATTCATTAATCGATACGCACATATGAGTTGGACTAATTGTTTATCTGAAATAACCGATTTAAGCTCTACTCCTCCAGCGCATGGGCGTAATCGTGGAAAGGATACGGTATACTTTGATTTCCAATATTTTTTTTCCAAGTAATTCAAATGCATCGCATTAAACACAGAGTCTACTCTCCAATCTTCCAAGCCAATCAGAACTCCTAACCCCATTTTATGAATTCCGGCTCTTCCCAGTCTATCATGAGTTTCAACTCTAAACTTGTAATTGGATTTTCGACCTTTTGGATGATGAAGCTTATAATTCTCTTCGTGATATGTTTCTTGGTACACCAGTACCGTATTTACACCAGCTTCTCTCAATGCTACATAATCACTTTCCTCCATTGGCTGAACTTCAATAGAAATATTTGCAAAATGGGGAGTTAATAAGCTAATTGCATTTTTAAAATATTCT
>JBLIOB010000262.1:0-6136 GCA_047639575.1 Parvicellaceae bacterium | reverse complement strand
ACTGTTGACCGATTAGGAGTTTTGTTTTGAAGAAATATGATTAACGAGATTCTAAAACTTAAAACTGGACACTAATCGCTTATGTGTTCATATTTTTCGCAAATAATGAACAGATCTCTTTTTTTTTATCAAAAACTGGACACATATTTGTGATGTGTTCAATTAATTGAAAAAAATGGACAAATCAAAAAAAGTTGTGTTTGATCGAAAGTTACCTTTTAATGATCTGCCAGACTTACCCATAGCTGATGGAATTATTGATACGGAGATTCTAAAAAAATGGGGGCTTACATCACGGGCATTGGCTGAATTGAATAGAAACATTCTACGGATTCCCAATCCAACAATCCTGATAAACACTATTGCATTACAGGAAGCACAAAGTTCAACGGCAATTGAGAACATTTTTACAACTGAAGATGAATTGTATAAAGCTGTTTCGGATTCCGTAAAGGAAAAGGAAGCTAATCCATCAACCAAAGAGGTGTTGAGATACAGAGAAGCTCTATGGGGAGGATATCAAAAACTACAGGAAACAGAAAAATTTGACCTCACCACTATAATTGAAGTATTTCAGAAAATAAAAGACACTACTCAGGGAATTCGTCCTCCTCAATCTCAAGTTGTTATTAAGCGAGGCCAAAGTGAACTTCGTCCAGGGGAAGTTATTTATACTCCACCAAGAGGAGAAGGTGTTATAGAAGATAAATTGGATAACCTAATTGATTTTTTGAATAATGATAAGTCGATTGATCCACTTATAAAAATGGTGATTGCACATTATCAATTAGAGGCTATTCACCCTTTTACTGATGGCAACGGAAGAACTGGAAGGGTGTTAAACTTATTGTATCTGGTGAATCAAAAGCTACTGTCTCATCCCGTATTGTATTTAAGTAAATACATTATTGAGAATAAAGATGATTACTACTATTGCTTATCAGGAGTAACTCAAAGACAAGCATGGAAACCTTGGATTATGTATATGCTAACAGCTGTAGAACAAACCGCTCTTCAGACGAATCAAATTATTGATGCTATCCTAGCACAAATGGATGCTACTTATGAATTTGTAAAACAAAAATTGAAATGGTATAGTTTGGAGTTGAATCAAGCTTTATTTTCTCAACCCTACATTAAACAGAAATTGATTGGTGAAATTACTGGAGCCAAAAGTAGAACGACCATTACCAAATATATGAAGGAATTGGTTCAAATGGGAGTTTTATCTTCAAATGAAGATGGACGTGAAGTATTTTATGTGAATAATGACTTGCTTAGGATTTTGCAACAGTAAAAGAATGTATTATTCACCCAACAACTCTTACTCAGGCGAATCATCTTTCATGCTAGAATAAGATTCTAATAGAGCTAAAGCTAAGTTTGAAGGATTGTCAATCAAATCATGTACAATTTTATCTACGAGCCTTATTGCCCTTCCTCCCATACAATATTTAAAACGGTATTATATTTTGGTGGAATTAATGCGACAGAACCCTTTATTCCCTATATATGGTGTTGTGCAACTAATGTACAGAACTTGGAGTTTACTAGTTTTTCTATCCAAGGAATTTCTGAATAAGCAAAGCCCTATTTCCTCCCTCGGGAATTAGCGCGCAATTCGTCAATTTTTATTTTTTCGAATTTTTTCTGTCGCTGTTGATATTGCTGGTATGTGCTTCCTAATGGAATTAGAATTTCTTTTTGATTAATACTTGGGCTTAATATGTTGACGTTTACCTCAAAAAAGTCGAACCATTGTTTACTGGATTTGTCTGCCATGTTCATAATTCCAGCGATATCTTTTGGTGCAATCCAGTGCTGATGCCGATCCATCCCCATCAGTACGGGCATTTCACTGCAGATACTGGAAAGTACATCAGCTTGATCTGTCAAAAGAATGGCAAATTGATAAAGTTCTTTTCCTTGTTTAGAAATAGATTTCTGGTAAACCCCTCCCATCCAAAATAGTCGTTGTTTGATGAGTTTAACGAGCCAAACTTTATTCTTTGATTTGGTGATAAAGCAATTGGCAGGAATTGAACATCGATTACTTCTAATAAGTTGATTGTATGGCTTTTGTTTTAATATCCGATCCATTTTCACATAGTTGGTCGGTTGCGATTTTATATTCGCTCCCCATTTCGCCATTACCATTTTAGATTGGTTGTTTTCTCGAATCAAGATGGGTAAATACATCCCAGGTCGGGCTTGATAGATTGGTTCGAATTCGGGGACATCTATTTCGAGCATTGCTTTTAGGAACTCTACTTTTGTTGCTATGGTGTAAATGTCATTCATCGCTCCCGTTTTTTTCAACAGGTTTCAACTTAGAAGTAACAGGCTCAATGTTTTGATTGTCCAGCCGTTTAAGCTTTTGCGCCTCAATAGAAATGAAGCCAAACTCCTCTGTTACAACTCCAGTTATCAAATAGCACCCTGGACCACGAAACGGATAATCATTGGCTACTTGTGGGAAGTGAACAGAGTCTAACCACTGTCCTTCCAAATCTAAAAAGACTCCGAAACTCATATGATTTCCACCTTTAGTGCTAGTGCTTTTACGATGAACTAAATAGCCAGCTATTTCAACCCTTTGACCAATTCGACTAGGTAAATCAGAAGAGAGTAATTTACTTGGAGGAGGCTCCCGAAGTAGAAGAAAAGGGTCAGATAGCGGAAAGCCGAGCAGCTCCATTTGATCGAAAGGAGTTTCCAATTCGTGATACCATAATTCAGGAAGCGTGAACTCCTTAGCCTCCACCTCAAAAAGATCAATAGACGGCTTGGTTTTCTTGTTGTGACCAAGTAAGAAATGTGCATCCCAAAGCAGTTGCTTTTTGTCTTTACCTGTAAACCTAAATGCACCGACCCTGATTAACAAAATCGTTTGCTCTAATGAAACAGGAACACGTTTTACAAAGTGGCGCAGGCTTTTATAGGGACCATTTTTTTGTTGTTCCGTTACTAGTTGATGAACTAAGTTTCGTTCTAATCCATGTATATAGACCATTCCCAGATGAATTATTTTACCTCGTATCGTAGTTAATTGATGACTATGGTTTACACAAGGAGCTTCAATTATTCCACCGTGTAATCTAGTTTCATGGAGGTAGAGTTCTGTTCGGTAAAAGCCACCTCCATTGTTAAGGGTTGCTACCATATATTCAAGTGGATGGTAGGCCTTTAGGTAAAGTGCTTGGAAACTTTCGATAGCATAGGAGGCTGAATGTCCTTTAGCAAAGGCATAGTTGGCAAAGCTTTCAATTTGCTCCCAAATTCTTGAAATGGTGCTGTTGTTGTACCCTTTTGCAATACAGTTGTTGAAGAATTTGTCTTTGACTACTCTGAAATCATTCCGCTGTCTGAAACTCCAAGACATTCCTCTTCTCAATACATCAGCTTCGGCTAAAGTGAGCCCAGCAAAAAAGTGAGCCACCTTAATTACATCCTCTTGGTAAACCATTACTCCATAGGTTTCTTCCATGAGTTCATAGAGTTCGGGGATTTCTTTTCTCGCTTCTTCGCGTCTTGCCTCGTCCTGATATCTGAGGATGTATTCTCGCATCATTCCACTTTGGGCAACTCCTGGTCTGATGATGGAACTTGCCGCAACTAGTCTTAAATAATCTTCAGCTTCAAGTTTAGTAAGCAACATGCGCATAGCTGGAGATTCAATGTAGAAACAGCCTATTGCTTCTCCTTTTTTAAGTAAGTTTTTAACCTTTGGATCTGTCTTGAACTTCTTGACGTCATGTATGTCTATGTCAATCCCTTTGTTCTGCTTTACAATTACTATTGAGTCTTTAATCTTCCCTAGTCCTCTCTGGCTTAAAATGTCAAACTTGTGAAGTCCAACTTCTTCAGAAACATGCATATTAAACTGGGTAGTTGCAAATCCTTTTGGAGGCATGAATGTTCCAGTGTAGCTGGTAATGGGTTCGTTGGAAATAATAATTCCGCTAGCGTGAACGCTTAAGTGGCTTGGAAATCCAGAGATGTAGTCTGCATACCGAACGACATATTTCCCGTGATAATCACTTAAACCAGCACGAGGGTTGCTTTGGAACCGTTTTATTTCTTGAGAAGGAAGCCCAAAGACTTTTCCAAGCTCTCTGAAAACAGAATTGTGTTTGAAAGTGCTGTATGTTCCAACCAATGCAGTTTTATCATATCCATGTGTTTCGAAAAGATACTTGGTCACATCATCTCTATCGGTCCAGGAAAAATCAATATCAAAATCAGGAGGAGAGGTCCGGAAGGGGTTAATGAACCGTTCAAAATAGAGATCCAACTCAATAGGGTCTACATCAGTAATTCGGAGTAAATAAGCCACTAGACTATTGGCGCCACTTCCTCTTCCAACGTAGTAAAAGATATTTCTTTGGGCATACTTCACCATGTCCCAATTGATTAAGAAGTAAGAACAAAAATCCAACTGCTGAATCATTTCCAGCTCTTTGTTTAACCTCGTTACAACTACTTTTGGAGGGTTGGCGCCATACCGGTAAGCGATTCCATTAAAACTTTCTTG
This sequence comes from Parvicellaceae bacterium, assembly GCA_047639575.1. Lineage (GTDB taxonomy): Bacteria > Bacteroidota > Bacteroidia > Flavobacteriales_D > Parvicellaceae > JBLIOB01. The sequence goes on along the minus strand of JBLIOB010000262.1, from coordinate 1,602 downwards.
ACGGAGTAATTCAAAATCATTGGAGACAGAATTCGTGTAAGGATTTTTATTCTTATTGGTGGTGAAATCCATTTGCACGTTGCAGCTTTCTAAAAGTGCAAGTGTGTTTTGTACAATTCTTGGAAAATCTTCAAATAGTTTAATGATCTCGTCTTGGGTTAAATACAATTGAGCTTGTCTTCCTTGTTCTCTAATAGGGAGCTGGCTAAGTAGCACATTACTATCAATTGACCTTAATAGTCGGTGGGCATTAAAGTCTTTCTTGTTTCGGAAAGTAGCAGTCTGAAGTACAACAATTTTATTGAGTTGACTTACCCATTTCGAACGTTGAAATCGAGGGATGAGCTCTGGTCTCAAACCAATAAATTCGTATTCTTTTAACTGAAATAGCTCTGTAAAATTTTCAAATGGATAGATGACAAATGCTTCATCAAAGTGTGGAGCTTTGTCTTCAAAATCTAAATGATTGTGAACGTGATGGGAGAGGTGTTCATTGATTTCTCTAAACCCGTGATTGCTTTTCGCCAACACAATATATTGCTGATTGGCACCACCTCCAGATCGTTGAACGGGGTTTCTAAAATCTACTCCCACCACTGCATGTAATCCTTTTTTTGCGGCATCTTTCAAGGTATACATACAGGCAGAAGTGTTATTAATATCTGCCAATGCAAATGCCTCATGTCCACCTTTTTTAAGCTCGATAAAGAGCTCTTCGATAGATAATGTTCCGTATTTCAGGCTATAGTATGTGTGACAGTTCGTTAACAAGGAGAAAGGGTTAAGGAGAAAGTTTAAAGAGGTTAAGAAAGAGAAGAATAGAACGCCTCTGCGAGGCTTTAGATCGTCCCGATAATTATCGGGACTGCTAGAGGTTAGTTTTTGATGAGCGCAGAAAGCATTTTTTGCTCTTCTGTAATTTGTTGCTTTAAGAGTACTAAAGCTGAAGGGGATGCCATCTCTATTTCTTCAAGGACGATTAAAATGGTTTCAACTTCATTGGCCGACCCGAGAGAAATGGACATGTAGTGCTTAAACTCTTTAATGCTTTTCCTGCTAGATCCTTCGGCAATATTGAGAGGGATTGATAATGCAGCTCGTGTTAATTGATCAACGATTCGGTATTTTTCTTCTTTTGGTAGTTTATTGGCAAGCGAATAGGCCGCCTTAGTAATTTCAATTCCTTTCTTCCAAACAAGTAGATTTTTAAAGTTTTTCATTCTAAGATTCAATTTTATAAGTACTAATTTCTAAAGGTGCACAGCACCGTTCTATGAGTTTCGGTTCGAAACGACCTACCTCTTTCCCTTTTCACAAACAAGTAGGTTTCTCAATTTTTCATTCTAAGCTTCAATTTCACACCTACTAACTTCTAAAGGTGCAAAGCACCGTTCTATGAGTTTCGGTTCGAAACGACCTAACCTCTTTCCCTTTTCACAAACAAGTAGGTTTCTCAATTTTTCATTCTAAGCTTCAGTTTCACACCTACTAACTTCTAAAGGTGCACAGCACCGTTCTATGAGTTTCGATTCGAAACGACCTACCTTTTTCCCTTTTCACAAACAAGTAGGTTTCTCAATTTTTCATTCTAAGCTTCAATTT
>JBLIOB010000261.1:0-6219 GCA_047639575.1 Parvicellaceae bacterium | reverse complement strand
ACGATTGGTATTGATGCGATTAGAGCAGGTCTAGAAGCCGCGAAATCTGACGATAAAATTAAAGGAATCTACATTGACATCAGCGGGATTAGTGCGGGAATGGCAACTCTTGAAGAAATAAGAGTTGCACTTATTGATTTTAAAAAATCAAACAAATTTGTGGTTGCATACAGTGAATTCTATAGCCAGGGAAGCTATTACTTAGCATCAGTTGCTGATGAAATGTACATATACCCAGAAGGTAATATGGATTTCAGAGGACTAGGAACAGAGGTGATGTTCTTTAAAAACATGTTGGACAAACTTGAAATCGAAATGCAAATTATTCGAGGATCTAACAACAAATTTAAAAGTGCCGTTGAACCATTCATGTATGATCATATGAGTGATGCAAACCGTGCACAAATGGAAACTCTTATTGGTTCTATGTGGGAACACATGAAAAGCGGAATTGAAAAATCAAGAGGTATTACAATGGCTGAGCTAGATGCTATAGCAGATAGCGCAGCTGTTTCAACTGCAGCAGACGCAGTATCATTTAAAATGGTTGATGGAGCGAAATACAAAGACGAGATGATTGCCCTTCTTCAAACTAAAATGGGAGTAGAGAAAATAGCAGATTTAAATGTTGTTGAGTTTGCTACTTATGCGAAAAAGGAAATGAAAAAAGTGCGTAAAAAAGGGGCAAGCAACGGAAATATTGCCATTGTATATGCAAATGGGGCAATTGAAAGCGGTGAAGGAAATTTAGAGACTATAGGTTCTGAAGGTGTTTCTAAGGCCCTTCGTGCAGCAAGATTGAATGACGATGTTAAAGCAATTGTTTTAAGAGTGAATTCTCCGGGCGGAAGTGCATTAGCTTCGGATGTTATTTGGAGAGAAGTAAAATTAATTGAAGAAACTGACAAGCCGATTATTGTTACAATGGGAGATTATGCGGCTTCAGGAGGATATTATATTGCTTGCGCAGCTGATAAAATTTATGCGCAGCCAAATACGCTAACTGGATCTATTGGTGTCTTCGGTGTGATACCAAACCTTCAAGGATTACTCAATAACAAATTGGGTATTACTACGGATAGGGTAGAGACGAATGAGTTTGCATTACTATCGATGACTAAACCACTTGAAGAAGCTGAAATAAAACTGATTCAAGAAGGTGTTGATGAAGTTTACGGCTTATTTAAGCAAAGAGTTGCGGACGGAAGAGATGGGCTGGATGTTGCCGGTGTTGATAGCATTGGTCAAGGTAGAGTTTGGAGTGGAGCTGACGCTATCGCGATTGGTCTAGTAGATGAATTAGGTGGGATTGAAGATGCAATTGCTTATGCAGCAGCTGAAGCAGGTATAGAAACGGATGACATTAAAATTATCGAGTACCCTAAAATGGCTGGTGATGACTTAAGTGAGTTATTAGAAATATTAGAATCGTTTGATCAAAATGCGGACGATGACAACGATCCAGGCTTAAGTGAAGAAATCATGAAGAATTTAATTGCAATTGACAAAATGACTAAGATGAAAGGGATTCAGGCCAGAATACCATTTGAATTGGTGATCAAATAAAATTGAATTACAACATATTAAAAAAAAGGGAAAACGATCGTTTTCCCTTTTTTTTTATGGAAACTAAATTTGATCAACCTTATCAACACTAAAATCCAATTTTCAACATTCCTTTATTATCATTAAAAGGCGTAGTACATTAGTCTGGAATGAAAGTCTGTATTGCCGAAAAACCAAGTGTTGCCAAAGAGATAGCAGAAGTGCTTGGAGCAAAATCCAGAAGAGATGGGTTCTATGAAGGCAATGGGTATCAAGTAACCTGGACATTTGGTCATTTGTGTACTCTAAAGGAACCTAATGATTATACTGAAAAGTGGAAATGGTGGAACATTAATGCGCTGCCCATGCTTCCGTCTACTTTTGGCATCAAATTGAAAGATGATGCAGGGATTAAAAAGCAATTTAAAACCATAGAAAATCTCGTTTCACAATGTGAAGAAGTAATCAATTGCGGAGATGCTGGCCAAGAAGGTGAATTAATTCAGCGATGGGTGCTGGCCAAGGCCAAATGCAACAAGCCTCTTAAAAGGCTATGGATTTCCTCTTTAACTGAGGAAGCTATTCGGGAAGGATTTCAAAATTTGCAAGACGGCCATGATTTCGATAATTTATATTATGCAGGAATATCCAGAGCTATTGGAGACTGGATTCTCGGAATGAACTGTACTCGGTTATTCACTTTAAAATATGCTAAAGACAAACAAGTACTATCGGTAGGGCGGGTTCAAACTCCTACTCTGGCTATGATTGTTGAACGCCAAAAAGAAATTGAAAACTTTACTTCTGAAAGATATTGGGAATTAAAAACTGTATATCGTGACGTGTTGTTTTCTTCAGATCAAGGGAAAATTACCGAGAAAGAAAAAGGAGATGGATTTGTTAATCAAATCAAGGAGGCAAACTTCACGATAAATAGCTTTGAGCAAAAAGAAGGAAAAGAATCGCCTCCAAGGCTTTTTGATTTAACCGCTATACAAGTAGAGTGCAACAATAAATTTGGATTCTCTGCCGAATACACCTTGAACTACGTTCAGAAACTATATGAGAAGAAGTTAGTTACTTACCCTAGAGTAGACACGACTTACTTACCAGATGATGTGTATCCGAAAATTGGAGGGATTTTAAAAAACCTTCGGTTTTATTCGCAATTAACCGAATCATTATTAGGAAAAGAAATTAGAAAATCCAATAAAGTATTTAATAACAAGAAGGTCACCGATCATCACGCGATTATTCCAACAGGCGTTACCCCTAGCGCGATTACCCCTCAAGAGCAAAACGTGTATGACACGATAACTAAACGCTTTATTGCAGCCTTTTATCCTGATTGTACCGTTTCTAACACCACTGTATTAGGAGAGGCTGCGGAAGTTGGTTTTAAGGCAACCGGAAAACAAATTATTGATCCAGGATGGCGCGTTGTGTATTCAGGAGACAAAACCGAGAGCATTGAGGAAAAAAGTATGCCTCTATTTGAGCAAGGAGAAAGCGGAAAGCATGCACCTCAATTACAAGAAAAAAACACGCAACCTCCTAAATACTATACTGAGGCAACTCTGCTCAGAGGAATGGAAACAGCTGGCAAACAAGTTGATGATGATGAACTCCGAGACATCATGAAAGAAAACGGAATCGGCAGGCCATCTACACGAGCAAACATTATTGAAACACTTTTTAGAAGAAAATACATTCGAAAAGAGAAAAAGAACTTGGTTGCAACGGTTACGGGAATTGGACTAATTGACACCATCAAAGTGGATATATTAAAGTCCCCAGAATTAACTGGTCAGTGGGAAAAGAAGCTCCGAGACATTGAAAAGGGAGAATACAAAGCTGCTCAGTTCAAAGAAGAAATGTTTCGAATGGTTACTGATGTATGTCATCAGGTAAAGTACGATTACACTTCAGCAAAAATTGAACTGGCCTCGGACAAGCTGGTTAAGGAGAAAGTTAAAAGGACTACGGTTAAAGTAGATATTGCTGATTTAAAATGTCCTAAATGTCAAAAAGGGGCCATCCTAACAGGTAAAACTGCATGGGGTTGTCAGGAATGGAAAAATGGATGTGATTTCAAAATTCCATTTGAGATTATGGGTAAAAAAATTAAGGATAATCATTTAGCTCAATTGATTGAAAAGAAGAAAACGAGCAAATTAAAAGGATTTAAAATCCCAGGATCAGAAGAGGCGAAAGAAGGTAAGTTGGTTTTAACAGCTGATTTTAACGTTGAATTGGACTAAGTCACCTTACTAAGTGAACCAAACCACTTTGTTGTGGATATTCTACAGACTCTCCTTTGAAGCGCACAGCCCAATAGTATATTCCAGCAGGTAATTCTGCACCACTAATTGATCTTCCGTCCCAACGTACAGAATTCCTGGTAGAAAACACTTTAGAACCCCATCGATTAAAAACATCCAATTCAAATTCGAGAGAAACACCCTCTTCTGGGCCAAACAGCACGTTATTGGCATTACCGTCTGGAGTAAATATATTCGGCATAATAATTTCCTCTGGTAATTCGGAAGCCGCAACAGGCCCAATTGAATCGCAATTGCAACCACCCCAAACAAAACCTGTATTCCCACCAATATTCGTAATAGTAAGCGTTGAAAAAGGTAGTGTTGAGCTAACAGTAACTTTAGCGTCTCCGTAGCCTATAGCCGAATAAGGCCCAATTGTGTCTTGGCTATACAGCACGCAACTTCCAGAACTTAGGGTGAGTGCTCCTCCCCCATCAACCGATACTTTGCCTAAATCGTTTTGGTCAATTGCGGTCAAACAGACTTCTGATGTTAATTTTGGAACGGCATAGCTAAATTGAATACTTCCTGTTGAAGCTGAGCTTGTCCATGGAATACTTCCAGCTGGCAATGGATAAATCCCACATTGACCAGCGGCAGGTGGTAGGTAAGTTGAATTGGCTGTTCCCGAAACGATAAAATCCAGACAATTAACTTGTGCGTAGGTTTGACCAAGCATAAAAACAAGGATGATTAAAAAAAAGAGTTTCAATGTGATTCGAATGAGTTTAATTCATCTTACGAAAACGAACCTAGTTTAGATACTATCTTTGTTTTCAATTTCTAATTCAGCCTTTTCCTCCTTCAAGGCAGCTGTTAAAGTCAAAATGCCAACAACAGGAATTAATATTTCTAGAATCAACCACCACAGACTTCGAGCATACATGTATCGTCTAATTTTTACAATTATTAGGACAACCAGCGGGATCGACACAACCTGAATCAATAGCCCGCCCCATTTTGAATCAAAAAGAACAGGTACACTTACTTGCGTGAAATACTCAATATATCCTGTAACCAAAATCAAAACTCCATAAATAAGCCCCAGCGCTATGATCAGGACATTATTTTCTCGAGGCTTTTCTTTTAGCTCATGATTTAAAAAATCATTGACTGCAAACAACCACAACAAGCTAATTAAAACTGGCCCGACATACAAGATATATTTTAGTTCATGCCAATGGTCCAATTCTTCATGATATTGTGCAAACCCCCATGCCCCCATTACAATTAAAAAGACTAGGATGTACGGTGATATTTTTAATAATATTCTCATTCTTTTGCGAATTGGATCCTCCCGGATTTTTGATCTAAAGTTTGTACTTCTATCAGGTAAATGCCCGTTTTTAATTTCGATACATTAATAAATTCGGTAGTTGATGTAATAACAAGTTCTCCAAGTTGATTATAAATGTCAATTTTAGAAATTCCCTCCGTAATATCAACGTAAATATTGTCTTTGGACGGATTTGGATAAACGGCAATCTCCATTTCTAATTTCTTCAAACCAACGTATGAAGCATCATATTCAAGTAAAAAAGTTTGATCACTTACCTTTTGATTTTGAGCCATACCTCCACAGACGATCCACTGGTTGGAACTTACCTGAGCTATACCTCTCATATCCATTATAGAATCTGAATATTGCCAATTCGTAAAATTCCCGGTTGGTTCTTTGAATGAAAAAATTGAATTCGAAGGATTCACACCTGAACCATCAAAATAAGAAAGTCCATCATAGTTATAAGAAGTTTCACTTCCTCCAATCCAGAAAATGCGATCACCATAACTGATGGAAGAAGACCGATATGCTTTTCGGGGTCCAGCGGCTACTAAACCCCAAGTAATGTTGGTTGGATCAGTAGGGTCTATAACTCCTTTTCTTAACACATCAGATGCTGGGAAATTGAATCCACTTTTTGCTCCTCCGTAATAGTAAATCGTATCACCTATAATAGATCCAGACGCTCCAAAGCACGCATATTGACTTGCTGTACTTGGAACCATCGTCCCGTTTTGCCAAGAATTTCCGGCTGGATCATATATCTGGACGTCCTGAACGTTGCCAGTGTTACTCCAACCCGTTATTAAAAAGATCAAACTATCTCTCCAAACGCACTGGACATGATCATCAATCGATTTAGGAATTGGTAAGCCATCACTTAAATATGAATTCGTATTAGGGTCATATCTATGCACTCGATCACTTGAAACCTCTGAACCGCCTGCCAAGACATGATAACCCCCAAAAATGTAAATGATATTATTCACGGTTGATGCCCCTGAAGCAATTTTGCCCAAGGTATCCGGCAAAGACGGGATTGAATCCCAAATTTGAGTTACTGTATTA
>JBLIOB010000260.1:0-6234 GCA_047639575.1 Parvicellaceae bacterium | reverse complement strand
GTCATCTCCAGTAGGTCAAGGTTTAGATGATCTGTGCCGTTGATTTTAGGATTGAATGTTACATCGCTATATCCAAAAATGGTGGAGGCGCCAGATAATGAAAAGTCCAAATAAATGTGATAATTCAGAATGTCTACAGTATCACTTCTTTTGTTGTCATCAAAGCTGTTCTTAGCCTGGGCAGATCCGTGATGATGTCGATTTCCTTTGCACGTATGATGAAGCTGTGAAAACCCAACTGTAGAAATAAAAAATAGTATTAATACGCTCGTTAATTTCATGTAATCGAAGTTGAACAGTAAAAATACCTATTTAAAATGAAATATCCTGTGCTTAGTCTATTATTGGATTGCTAACTCAAGAAAAAATTGTTAATTTACGCTAGCTACTCTAACACATTATAATTGTATTCCTATGAAGGCTTCTACTGAATTATTTGACCTTGTTAAATCCTTATCAAAAAGTGAAAAGCGATTTTTTAAATTAACCTCATCCTTGCAAAGTGGGGAAAAAAACTATTTGAAGATCTTTGATCACATTGATAAACAGAAAGAGTATGATGAAGAAGGTTTGAAAGATGCGTTTAAAGACGAAACGTTTATTAAACATTTCCCTTCTGAAAAAAATCACCTGTATAAGCTTATTCTTAAAAGTCTAAGGTCCTTTCATTCCGACAAATCGGTCAGCTCAATGTTGAAGCAGGAAGTCAAGAATGTTGAAATTCTATACAAGAAAGCTTTGTTCAAAGAATGTAACAAGTTCGTTTCAAGGGCAAAAAAACTGGCAATTGAACACGAGAAGTTCTATTACTGGTTTGAGCTATTAAGCTGGGAGAAATTACTTTTAGAAGAAGCATACGAAGCTGGTAAGTTTGAACGTAACCTAGATGAGTTAATTGAAGAAGAGCAGCTCGTAATTGATAAGCTTAGAAATTTAGCGGAATACCAAATGTTATATTCAAGAATTAACTTCTTGTATCGTTCCGGAGGATTCTCTAAAAATGATGACGAACGTATGGTGGTAGATGAAATTTCTAATCATCCGTTAATTAAAGGTAAGAACACTGCGTTGTCCTCACGAGCCGCAACTATTTGTTATTATATACAAGGGCTTTGTGCAGCTACGAATAGAGACTACCACACAAGTTTTATTAAGTTTCTGAGGGTTAAAACTATTTTGGATAAAAACCCTTTACTGAAAAAGGACCTTGCAAAAAGGTATGTTCGAACCTTAAAGAATTTACTGTATTGCTACATTGATAATAATGAACTAATTAAAGCAGAAGAAACCATCGCAATGATGAGAGATCTGCCAAGTGAAAAAGGGTTTGAAAGTATTGATGTTAAGGTTAAGATATTTACGTCTAGTTATATCGCAGAGTTAATGATCTGTGATAGACGAGGTACTTACGATAGGTCTCTTCAGATTGCTGATGAGATTATTAAAGGAATCGATTCCTACGATCAAAAGATTAACAAAGAGCAGCAAATTGTATTTTACTACAATTTGTCTTATGTCTATTTTGGAGCAGAACAGTACAATAATGCGTTGAGATGGGTGAACAATCTGCTCAATGACAACGAACAGTTCTTAAGGCAGGATATCTACAACTTCGCTCGATTGTTTAACCTTATCATTCACTACGAACTAGAAAACTACGATTTGCTGGAGTATGTCATCAAATCAACTTCTAGATATTTGAAAAAACAGAAGAAAGATTATCAAGTTGAGTTTTTAATTATCAAGTACTTGAAGAGGCTTATCAAGTTGGATGATAAAACATCGAAGATGTCAGTATATCAGAAAATGCATGCCGATATGGTAGAGACTTTCAAAAAACCAAGTGAGCGAGTGGTTCTAGAATACTTTGATTATTTATCTTGGGCCGACAGTAAAGTGAAAGGAATTCCTTTCGCGACTGCAGTTCAAGAAAGACAAGCGAATCGTTAGTCGATATATCTCTTCAGTTTACTAGTTTGCCTTCTTAAGGCACCTTCAGCTGTGTAAGCAGCGGCAATAGCATGGATGCTGTCATCCGTTATTTTCCGGTAAGTTATCATTTGCGGAAAACTATGTGCCATATTTTCAAAATAAACCGAATCATCGCTATAGGCTTTTAATTCAAATCCAATCGCTTTTCCATCGTTTTGCCCTTTAACTGTTGCTTGAAAAAAGATAGGGTCCGTTGAAATGTTAATTTGAATGTTCTCAATTAAGCTGGTATCAGTTTCTTCTTTAACCTGTAATCCCGTTCCGTAATAAGACTGATCACTAAAGTACCATCGTTCCAGTATTTGAGCATTCATATGGCCCCACGTAGTCGTGTCTCGCCAATTCCCTTCTAGCCATTTAAAGTCAAGACTAGATAGATCAAGTGGCTCTGGTTCGGCAAATAAATCTCCAACTACTTTTGGTTCTGGCAATGGTTCTGCATCACCACAAGAGCATGCGAATACGACTAGAATAAGACTAACGATCGTGAATTTTAACTTCATAATTTTTGAATCCAACAGTGACATTATTAGGGTTGTAAAGGTAGATTGAAATTTCATCTTCACCTAAGAGGTTATCAGGGAGCTCCACTGATGAGGCACAAAAGCTCCATTCGTTAGCTTCATTAATAAAGTTAGCGCAGTTGCTTCCTCGCCAATAGACTTCGTTATTGCTGATCAATGGTTTACCATCCCGTTTTATTTCCACAACGATTAGCACGTTTTTTAATTCACTTAATTTGGTTTGTCCAGTTACGACCAACTGACAGTTTGAAGGAGAAGAAGTTGTGCGAAGCTCTTTCCACGCGAATTTGTATTGAGAAAGAAATTTATTGGTGTCATTTCCTGCCACGTTTATGGATTTTCGAAAGATGTACTCTGAGTTGTCATTTCCTCGAGAATAAAGTGTGGAGTGACAATTAAAACCCTGATAAGATTGAACTGTTTTCGGGAATTTTGATTTAATAACCTCAGCTACTTCGGCTCGGTTGGACATGCTGGACTTAGAATAAGAAAAGAAATTTCCTTGATGATCCTTAACCATCTTACTCAATAGTCTTAAATCCTCTTCTCCGCTTCCGTTGAACTTGAATTTCATGATAGAAAACCCTGAATGGCTTTCGTGTTTGTCTAAATAGTATTGTAAGTAGTTTGGCGAATTGATAGCAACTACATTATTTACGTCTGGAGCAGATTCTTCCCAAACTTTAATGTTTTTGGCAATTTCTTCAAAAGTGCCAAATCGAGATTCGATTCGATAATCGCTTTGAATGGTGGTGAATGTAAGTGCGCTAGCCAAGACGAAAAACTGAATGAATAGTGCCTTGATTTTCGGGAAATAAATTAGATCTGCAAGGAGAAGTAGCAAGCCAATGAATCCAAAAATAACCACTGAGTATTGGAATATAGGAGCAACGTAAATGGAATACAAAAAAGCAAACATGAAGGAAAGGCTAAACACAATTAAGCCGACAAGGGTCAAGCTAGAATATCGATTTTCTTTAAATGCAAAACGCTTGACGGCAAAAAACATGATTAAGGTCAGTAGGATTAACCAGGATTCATTAAAGGCATAAACAGCATAGTCTGAAAATGCAGAGGAGGTTGGTGGAGATAGCCAGCCTAAGCCACCTGAACTGCTAGTAACGTGATCTATCGTGATCCATAAGTGAGGTAAGAAAACCAACATGGCAAAAACGCCTGTTAAAAGGTATGGTTTGATTTTTTTCTTACCGATAAACATGAAACCGGTGAGGTAAATAATCGTTGCAACGATAGCAGCATTGTAATGAGAATAGGCTGTTAAAGCAAGCATTAATCCTAATCCTAAATAACTGAGAAATGGAATTTTCAGTTCTGTTCGAATAATTTTTGTCCAGAAAAGCAATACAAAAACCACAGCAAATACGCCTAATGAGTACGGTCTAGCCAAGACAGAGTAGGTAATGGTATAACCTAATCCGGCAAACAATGTTGCGGCAATTAAACCCGCGTTCGCATGGATCCACTTTTTTCCAATTTGATAGATTCCAAATGTTGAGAAGAGGCTTAGGATTACAAATGGAAGCCGAAGCGCAATTTCAGATTTGCCGAAAATGGAGGAAGTTAAGTAGAGTATAAATTGAGTGGCTGCCGGGTGGGCGTCTATTCGAACGCCTTTATTTAATACATCGCTCCAAGAATCAAAGCGCAGCCGATTAATGGCGCTTAATTCATCATTGATAAACGTCCAGTTTTCAATGTTCCATAAACGCATTATAGCCGCAAAAACGAGCACGGCTAGAACTAAAAAATTGAGTGTGCTTAACCGAATTGGTTTAGGCATTTCGCTGACGATTTACTTCGTAAAGCACTATTCCGCAACTAACAGATACATTCATGGATGCAATTTCACCAGTCATTGGAATTTGTATTTGAGCATCGCATCGCTTGTAGATATCTTTAGAAACACCATTTTCTTCAGAGCCCATAACAATTGCCACCGGTACTTTAAAATCAAATTCGTGAATTGGGGTTTCTGCTTGTTCAGAAGCAGCAACAATCAGCACTCCGCTTTGTTGGAGCATAAGCATAACGTCTCTTAGGTTTTCCTCTCGGCAAATTTGAATTTTAAGCAAAGCTCCAGCTGAAGTCTTAATAGCATCTGCAGTTACTTGAGCAGCTTCTCGTTTTGGAATTACAATTGCGTCAACTCCTAAACATTCAGCAGATCTTGCAATGGAGCCAAAATTCCGGACATCTGTAATTCGATCTAAGATTATTATTAGCGGACTCTTTTTAGCTTCTAATGCATCGTTTACAATCGTTTCAAGGTCTCCATACTCAATAGGAGAAATAAAGGCAACTACTCCTTGATGGTTGTCTCTAGAAAGTTTGTAAATTTTTTCGGGAGGTACGTTTTGACTCGGAATTGCTTTCTCTTTTAACAAAGATTGAAGCTCCGACATCAATTCTCCTTGAGTACCATGTTGAATAAGTACTTTATTAATTTCTTTACCAGAATTAATGGCCTCTATTGTTGACCTAATTCCGTAAATTAAATTCTCCTTCATATTCCAGCTTTGTAAATTCTTCCAGCTCTCCACGTTTCAAGAGCTCGATACCAACCTTGTTTGTATGTATAATCCCTTTTTAAACGGTAATCATTTTGAGAAAAAGGGTTGTCTTTTTTGTAAAATGTAAACACGAGAGATGGAGCCTGGTACTCAGGGCCATGACCGTAACTCCAACTTTCATAATCACTTCTCTTTTCAATGCTTGCAGGTTTGCCGTAGATCATAGATACCATTCCTCTATCCGTTTTCCATCCTTCAATATAAGATGTAAAGTAAGTGTTCGCATCATTAACCCGACTGTAAAACTCTTTGATGATTTCTCTTGCTCGATCCTTGCTTTTGCATTTTTCAATCCAGTATTGTTCCACAGCTAGTTTCTGATTGTCGCTATTCAAGAGGCCATCGTATTCTTCGTTACTACAAATGTATCGTAAAGGCTCTGCTAATCCGTTGGCGTTGAATACCTCTGGATAGTTTCGGTCAAATCTAAATAAAGTAAGCCCTTTTTGGTCATTTGTGTCTCGTTGTAGAAATACAAACCCTACTTCTGGAAGTTGCACTTTTGCAATTCCTCGCGCATTAAATTGAACGTTATAATAATCATCTGGCGTATAATCAAAATCCTTTTTACCGCCAACGGAAAAGGGCGGTTTGGCCACACCAAAATCGCGATTGAACCATTGTAGAATACAGCTTTTATTTTTATTTCTGAACGAGTAAACTTGAATAGAGTCTGAAGAAGTGATGTATGGTCTAGTCAACTTTTGATCTTCTTCAACAACCAAAAAGTTTTGTGCACTTGAAAACGATTCCTTGTCAACTACTTGAAGCGTTTTATGTTCCTGGTTCCGTTGTTGATCCGTTGTGGTTATTTTCACGATTGATTTTTGTCCTGAACTGAAAGGGAACTTTATTTTGCCGAAAATCAGCTTATGCTGTTTAGTAGGATTTATATCAATAATTTGAAGAGAAGAACTATCAATAATTATTTTTGAATTTAACTCTTCATAAACTCGATAATGAATTTTAAATCTAGACCTGTAAGGAGAATCTTGGTTGGCCCTGCTATAAATTAAATCTCCGCTGTTAATTTTAAATATGATTTCAGTGGTGTCACTATTTGTGTGGTATATTTTAAATTCTGGATTGATAATCGTATCTCGATTGTATAGGTAGGAATAATCATC
>JBLIOB010000259.1:0-6270 GCA_047639575.1 Parvicellaceae bacterium | reverse complement strand
TTGGCTTTTTAGGAGATTTCGATTCGTTTCCCCCTGATCCAAAGTGGAAGCCAGATTAAAACAAACTGGATTGGTAACCTGACATATGCTGCGGCCTTAGAACCAATAGCCGGTTCATCCATAAATGCATCCATTACATGCAACGGTAAGAAGAGAACCATTAAAACAAAGACACCAAGGGCTGAAGGCCTTCTTAATTTGGGAATAAATAAGCCTATTCCTAAAGCCAATTCAACAATCCCGGTCAAGTAGTTGACTGCAAGGGCATTTAAGAATTCAGGAATAAAGGGGTTGTACATTTCTGGATTGGCAAAATGACCGATTCCTCCTAAAATTAGAACGACTCCAAAAATGAAAGCAAATATGAGCTTAGCGATTTTCATTTCTCTTCGTTTCTAAATAAAGTTTCTCAACCTTATTTCTCGCCCAAGCCGTTCTTCTAAGAAATTTTAAACTAGACCTTTCGGATGGGTTACTTTTGAAGCAATTAATGTCGATAATTTGACCCAATTTCTCCCAGCCATACTTCTCCACTAAATAATCTAGTATATCAGCAAGCTTAACTCCATGTAAAGGATTGTTTGGCTGGTCTTGAGCAGTTTCTTGAGTTTCTGGAACCTTTGGAGTTTCCGAAGTTGATTCTGTATCCATAATTAAAAACTATCTAGAAAACCGATAAGGAGTTTGGAGTAATTAGTGAATGCCGAAAGTGGCAATGTTTCTCCTTTGTCGTAAATGTCGTGATAGGCTTTAATTCCGCCCATTGTATAAATGAAAATACAAGGGACTTGTTGCTGCGTAAACCAAAAATGATCTGAATTGGCAGCTCTCCCTCTGATGTTTACTTTATGTAAATAGTTGTTCTTAGTGTTGATTGCCGTTAGTTTTTTAAACTGCTTCTTATGGATCGTTCCATTTACCACGGTAATACCCTCATCTCCTGTTCCTGATATATCGCAATTAACAAGAAACTTAATTTTTTCAAGCGGAAAAATAGGGTTCTCTACGTAATATTTTGATCCCAGGATTCCTACTTCTTCAGCACTAAAAGCCATAAAAACAATGCTATATTTAGGAGGGTTTTCAGAATAATATTTCATTAAATAAATTAACATTGCCACACCGCTGGCATTGTCATTTGCACCAGGGAAAATTACAGTGTCTGCAATTTCACCGAGATGGTCATAATGACCGGTAACACATAAGTATTTGTTCTTCTTTTTCCCAGGAATGAAGCCGATTACATTTTGCGTTTCATAGTCCTTTTCAAGAACAGCTTCAATATCAAGATCGATTGTTTCGGCACCTTCAACAAATTCCCTACTTACTAAAACCACCGCATGCTTTTGTTGCGTTTGAGACATAGAATGAGTGAATTTCGCATCTTGAATCCAAACAACTGGAAACTGGTTAGAGAAGTAATTTTTAAACTGGTGGAAGTATTGCAACGTGTCTTGGCTTTTAATGCCCTGCATGTCTAAGACTATTGCCTCTACTGGAATTTTCTCAATTTCAATCTTCCTAGAAATGGTTAAAAAATTGTCCTTGTTTATCCATGTGAGCTTAAAAGTTCCTTTATCAGATCCACTGGCCGGACTAGGTAAAAAATCTACACCCGGTTGCAGTACTTTTCCCTTAATAGTAACCCCACATTTTTTTGGGAAAGTATTAATGTCAATGTTGAATTTTTGAAAATAGGAATCATTGAATTTTTTCAAACCATACTTTTCAAATTGCTCAGCCAAGTAATCTGCAGCTATTTTATTCCCGTTATTGGTATATCCACGTCCATGAAATTCATCTGAAGTTAACTTTGCAACGATTTCTTTACCAAACTTTTGCTGGCCGTAAACCAGCGGAGATAGGCTTAACTGAAAAGCCATTATTGCTAAGAAAAGAAATCGAATATTCATATTAACTAAGGTGCCTTCTTTCTACTAGTTCCATAAATCGTACCGCGCTTGGGTTTTCGAGATCCCATCCATATTTATTCACCAAGTTGTTTTTGATGTAATTATCTGCGTCAAGATAACTGTCGAAGCTGTCTAGTTCAGAAATTGATTCATGAAATGCATCCCGCTCTCCTTGGAACAAATCATTCATAAAAAGAAATTTTTGGTTCATTCCTATTGAAGAGGCTAAGTTGGTAATTGGTTGCTTTTTTAGTTTGTCCGCCAGCGAAAGTGGTTCTGATGATGCCGCAAGCTTATCATTTAAACTTGCTTTTGCTTCTTCTTTAGGTTTCGTCTTTTTTACTTCAACTACTTCAACTACTTCAACTACTTCAGTAACTCTTTCTTTAATTTCATCCAGAAGATTCGTCTGATTTTCAGCAACTTCAATTTCGTCTTCTTCTATTTCAACAGGCTTCATGTTGAATCGAATAGGAACAGCCTCGATTGGTTTTTCTACTTGTTCAGCGACCTCTGGTTCAACCGGAACTTCAACAATAGGCTCTTTAGCTATGGCTTCAGGAACGGATGCTGGTTCTGGAGTCGTTTCTTCTTTTACCAACTTTTCAATTGCGGTATATTTTAGAACCGTTAATCGTTCGTATAGCTCTTGCGCATTTTGTTGGATTGCATCAATATCATCAATTGATAATTCTTGATTTTCCAGCTTTAATAGCTCTGATTTTATTTCTTCTACGAGATCGTTTAAACTCTGATAAGACATTCTTCAAATATTAAGAAAGGCAATGAACAATAGTTCTAAATTTGCTTAGGACTATTACCTTAGATCCTTAGGCACGAATTTACTTTAAAACAACCTAATTTCGGAAGTTTTGAGAAAATCAATTAACAATAGATTGTATACTGAGCAATGTTTTTAGAACGAAAGGGAGATAAAGAGAATCGAAGAGGATGGATAGAAGTGGTATGCGGCTCTATGTTTTCTGGTAAAACAGAAGAACTAATAAGGAGGATGAAACGTGCTGAATTTGCCAAACAGAAGGTGGAAATTTTCAAACCAGCTGTAGATACAAGATATGATGATGAGGAAGTTGTAAGTCATAATGAGAATTCAATTCGCTCAACTCCAGTTCCCGCTTCTTCTAATATTTTATTACTAGCGCATGATGTTGACGTAGTTGGAATAGACGAAGCGCAATTCTTTGATGATGAGCTGCCAAGTGTGTGTAGACACCTAGCCAATAACGGAATAAGAGTAATTATTGCAGGCTTAGATATGGATTACACTGGCCAGCCATTTGGCCCAATGCCTAGCCTAATGGCTCAAGCTGAATTTGTAACGAAAGTTCATGCGATCTGTGTTCAATGTGGAAATTTAGCGAACCATTCTCATCGTTTAACGGATAGTAAAGATTTGGTATTATTAGGTCAAGTAGAAGAGTACCAGCCATTGTGTAGAGTTTGTTTTAATTGGGCAAGTGTAGGATGAAATTAAATTGCTCGTTTCAGGAAATTGCAAAAGCTGTTCAAACGGAGTACGATGGCGATGATGTTATTGAGACCATTTTTATTGACTCTAGAAAGCCAGGTAGAGGCAAAGACGTTCTTTTTATCGCTATTAAAGGACCAAATAATGATGGCCACGAATTCATTGCCAAACTGGCAAAAGAAGGAATTAAGTTCTTCATTGTTGAAGAGGGATTTGATCAAGGAGCCATAGAAGCGAATTTTATCAGGGTAAAAGATGGTGTACAGGCACTTCAACAAATTGCCAGCTGGCATCGTTCTCGTTTTAATTATCCAGTTCTTGGAATAACAGGAAGCGCTGGCAAAACTTCGGTTAAAGAGTGGCTTTATCATCTGTTAAAAGATGATTTTAATATTGTAAGAAGTCCAAAAAGTTTCAATTCGCAAGTTGGCGTGCCATTGTCGGTTTTGGAAATGACGGCCAAGAATGATCTTGCTATTATCGAAGCGGGAATTTCTGAACCAGCCGAAATGGAAGTCTTAAAAATGATAATTAATCCTACCATCGGATTATTAACTACCGTGGGCAATGCTCATATTCACAATTTTTCGTCAAAAGCGGAGCTTGAATCGGAAAAACTTCTTCTTTTCGCGGATTGTGATTGGTGGATAGATGGACGCATCTTAGAAGAGGAGCCTCCTAAAATTTTAAAGAATGACCAGGCATCAATACATAATGCAAGATTGTGTTGGGCGTTCATTCGAAAGTTTGAGGGATTAAAATCAGAACACTACCGGCCTAAATTTGAAAACCTTAGGAATCTCGCCTTAAGGCTGGAGATTCAAAGAGGCATCAATAATAATATTATCGTAAACGATAGTTATAATTCCGACATCAATGGGTTGGCTATCGGATTAGATTTGGCTGCGAGTCAACCGAATAAAGAGATTGTCTTGATCATATCCGATATAGATACCGATCAAGCCTCTAATGAGCTAGTTTATAATACTACGGCTGAAATTATTAATAGGTACAACGTGGTTAGAACAATCGGGATTGGATCTGAAGTGACTAGGTTAAACGGCCTTGTTTCGGATTTCAGCTCTTATCCTTCTATAGATGACTTAGATTCCAAGACAATGTCTGGAATTTCGAATTCCTGCATTTTACTGAAAGGCGCAAGGAAATTTAGGTTTGAAAGAATTGGAAGAATCATTCAGGAAAAGCACCACGATACGGTACTAGAAATCAATTTAAAGGCTTTAGAGCATAACCTAAATGTGTTTAAATCGATGCTTCAAGGAGTGAAAATCATGTGTATGGTAAAAGCTTTTGGCTATGGAGCTGGCGATTTGGAGATTGCGAAGTTGATGGCGCGACAAGGAGTGGAGGCATTGGGTGTTGCATATGCAGATGAAGGGATTGCACTTAGGAAGGCAGGTATTAAATTGCCGATTCTTGTAATGAATGCAGAACCCGCGGCTTTTAATGGAATTATTGAGAATCAGTTACAGCCAGTAATTTATAACGAGCGACTTCTAGATGTATTTATTCGTGAGTTGATAAATTATGAGCTAACGGATTATCCGATTCATCTTGAATTGGAAACCGGGATGAATCGTTTGGGTGTTCGATACCATAATTTAGCAGATGTGGCGGCTCAGTTGAATACGCAGCCAGAAGTAAAAGTGATTTCCGTTTTTTCTCATTTAGCCGTTAGTGATGATGAAACGGAAGATGAGTTTACACATCAACAAATACTACGATTTACCGAAGGGGCGGATGTGTTAGAAGAGAAATTAGGATATGATTTTGATCGGCATATCTGCAATTCCGCTGGAATACTGAGATTCCCTGAAGCTCATTTTGATATGGTTAGACTTGGAGTAGGCGTATATGGAGTAGATCCTACTGGTAAAAAAGCCTATGATTTACAGCAAGTTGGATCGCTAAAAACGACAATCACTCAAATCAAAGAATTCAGAGATTCGGAAACGATTGGGTATGGCAGGTCAGGCGCAGCAAATAGAGGGGAGCGAATTGGGGTTATTCCTATTGGTTATGCGGATGGGTTAAGAAGGTCTTTAAGCAATGGAAACGCGAGTTTTTGGGTAAATGGAAAGCTAGCCCCAACAGTAGGTAAAATATGCATGGACATGACAATGATCAATATCTCTGGTATATCTGTGAACGAAGGAGATGAGGTTGAAATATTTGGGCCAAACATTCCGCTTGAAGAGCTAGCCGATATGATGAAGACGATTCCTTACGAAGTACTTACATCCATTTCCGCAAGGGTTAAACGGACTTATGTTCGTGATTAGGCAGTCGTAATCGGTTCGTCAAGCACCTGATTATTTCTTCTTTTTTTCCTTTTACTTGTTAGGATTCCGTTCACAAGAACTGCTGCTATTATAATACCAGCACCGATATAAAATATTGGAGTCATTACTTCAGAATCAGGGAAAATGAATATGGCAATTAATATTGCATATATGGGTTCCATATTTACCGAGAGATTCATAGTAAATGGAGTTATGAATTTCATGAGCCAGTTACCTAGTAAAAAGGCAAAAGCAGTACATGCACTACCTAAAATTAAGAGCATCCCAAGTTCTTCCCAGGTTAAAATGAGTTCTCCATTACTGAAGTTTCCAGTTGAAAAATAGACGATTCCGATAGCAACACAACCAGACATTAATTCGAAAAAACTAATTTGTATAGAGTCAATTTTCTGAACAAATATGGCGTTGATAACGGAAAAAGAAGCGGCTAAAAATGCGGAAGCAAGGGCACAGCCAATGGCTAATCCATAATTTAGATTCTCGTTGGAAATAGAACCTTCGTGAGACATAGCATCGTATGCAATAATAGAAATGCCTCCTACCA
>JBLIOB010000258.1:0-6295 GCA_047639575.1 Parvicellaceae bacterium | reverse complement strand
GAAAATCAATTTCTTGGCAAAGTGTTTGAATACATTTAGTAGATACTTTTATATTATGAGAATAATTTTCACCCTTATTATCGTTTGTATAGCCTCTTTGGCCATTAGTCAAGCCACGCTATCTTCTTTCTATAGCACAGATGTTACGATTACTGATAAAGTAGATTCGATCTACAACAGCATGTCAGATGCCGATCGAATTGGCCAGATCATTATGCCTGCAGTTGGGAAGCATGGTAAACCTACTGACTATGTAATAGGTCTAATTGAGAAACGACAGCTAGGTGGAATCTTATTGCTCAACGGAGATCGTGAAGGATTCAAAAACATGGTTTCCCGTTTTGATTCACTAGGAAAAGCTGCAGGATGCTTGCCGTTTTTGTACAGTGCAGATGCTGAGCCATCATTGATTAAATATAAAATTAAGAACTGCAGTCCTGTTCCCAATGCTAATAAACTAACGTCAAGCATGGAAGTGAAGAATACAGCAGCGTCAATTTCGAAGGATTTGAATTATATAGGCATCAATTATAATTTTGCCCCAGTAGTTGATCAAGGAACAACCAATTCAGCTATTACCAATAGAAGTTTTGGATTCAACACAGATTCTATTTCAGTATGGAGTAACGCCTTTATAAATGTATCTCAATCGATGGGAGTAATAACAACCGCAAAACACTTTCCAGGTCATGGATTGGTAGTTGGAGATACGCATGAAAAGTTAGTTTTCATTGATGGAATAATGAAAGAAGTAGAAAATTATAAGCCAATTATTGCCGGAGGAGTAGTTTCGATTATGGTGGCACATATTGCAGTAAAAAATAATCCGAAGTATGGTACCAATGGTATGCCAGCAACTTGCTCTAAAAAGATCGTTACCGATTTATTGAAAACAGAATTGAATTTCAAAGGATTAATCGTAACCGATGCTATGAACATGGGTGGAGTTAGATCAATTCCTCAATGTGGATTAAAGGCAGTTGAAGCTGGGTGTGACATTCTGCTAATGCCCGTTAATGAGCCACAGGATATTGCGGACATTCTAAAAAAGTATCAAGCAGATGCCACCTTTAAGTTGAGAGTAGAAGATGCTGTTAAAAAAATTATCCGATCTAAAGTATGTCTAGGATTGATTTAGGATTTGTTATCTAGGAAATCACCAAGGTCTTTCAGTTTGTCGTCCCAGAAAATTTCATAAAACTTCAGCCACTTGTTTACTTCTTTTAACGGTTGCGCATTCGCATAACAAACAGATTCTCTTCCATCTTTTTTGATAGAAACTAGTCCAGCGCTTTCCAATGTTTTAATATGTTTAGTTACTCCTTGTCTGCTAATATCAAATTGTGCTGAAATTTGAGTTATCGGCATCGCAGCGGATGCGATCACCAACGCATGAAAGATCTCTCTACGCTTTGGATCCGCTATTGCTTTAAAAATTCTGTTGATATTAAGCTGCATGAACTTCTTTTATCAAATATTTTGAAAGTTGAGAAACGCAATCATCCCAACCACCATTGAAACTTTCGAAAAATGCCACTGCAGATTCACCTGGATAATCTGATATTCCAGAATGCTCTAATTGCAAAGAAGTTTGTCCATCTTTAGGTGCAAGGAGCCATTTAACCGTTGTAATAGTATCGCTGTCTTGTACTACCCATGTATAAGTTAATACATATGGACTTGCTTCTAACACTTCTCCAGTAATGGTTAAGCAACCTTTCTCTTCACTTGCCGTAAATGTGTATTTATAGCCTTTTTCTGGCTTGAAGTCAGCTTGAATAAACCATGTTGAAATTTCATTTGCTTGGGAAATTGCTTTCCAAACCGTTTCAATTGGATGATTGAACATCGCTTCTTTAATAATTGAGTCTTTCATAATTTGCGCCACATTATGCAACGATTGAGTTGCTAAAGTAGTTAAATCACCTAAGCGCAACCAAATAGTTGCGTAATTTATTTAGAATGAAATTAATCTTGGCATTGCATTGTGAATTATTTGACATTTATGCATCGTATCTATATCAATGCGAAACCTACTCCTATTTTCTTTAATTATAGTTTTAGCAGCATGCGCTGAAATCGAGCAAAGTGATGTGGTTGTTGCTGGAGCAGATTCGTATATTGAGACACCTTCTTACCAAGAGATCGACAGTTTAACTCGAAACTTAGCAGCGGAAGATGGCCGTATATTAGATGTACTTGCATTAAAACTGGCGGAAATAGGATTAAGTGATCAAGGAAAAAGTAGAGCGATCTTCACTTGGTTAGCTTCTAATATTAAATATGATGCAGCATTATTCGATCAGCAAATGTTGACGAATCCATCCCCCGAAGAAGTACTTTCTACCAAGAAATCTGTGTGTACTGGTTTCTCTGCAGTTGCTATGGCCTTAGCGGATCGAATGGGATTGAAAATGAAATCAATTACAGGATATTCAAAAGGCTTAGCCTATAACCCTGGAAGACCGTTTGAGAAAAATGGTCACATATGGAATGCCGTATCAATAGATGGAGTTTGGCAATTAATTGATTTTACCTGGGGACAAGGTTATAGTGATAATGAAGATGGTAAAACGGCTAGCTATACAAAATTTGATGAACAATGGTTTTGTCCAAAACCGGCTCAATTTGCACCCACACATTTCCCAGTAGATACGAACTGGCAGTTACTTAAACAGCCTTTAAATGAAGAGGAGTACGCACAACTGCCGGCCATGAATCCAAGTGCTTTTCATTCTCATCAAAATTATGATTCCATTTTAGTTTGTCTCAGGAATAGTAATGAGCCTGTAGCGGATTACTTTCCTCAATACGACTGTGAGGTTTTGATTTCGCCAGTATTTAATAAACTAGAAAAAGACTCGACTTATGAATTTATAATTCGTTCAGATTCCGCAGTTAAAATTCAGATTCATGAATTAAAAGGAGATCGATGGACGGATTTTGAGTTACAGAAAAACTTGCATAGTTTGAACTATACAGTCAAATCAACTCAAATAGTAGGGGTGTGTGTTACTTATAAAAAGGAACGTTTATACTTAGAACTCTTTAATTCTAAAGAGCAGCGGTGGTAGCATGCTCGATACCGAGCTCAATCCATCGCTGAAGATCAAATTCAGATTCAAAACCTTCTGCAGAAACATAAATGAATTCCTTCATTGGTTTCTTTGTAAAGTCCATCGGTCGGACAAATTCCTTTTCCAACTGCTCGTCCATTTTCTCACCGATCACTCGAACCATTAAATCATTTTTCACCACTCCTACTGCCATCTTGTTCAGATACATAAAGCATACGCCACCAAACATTCTTTTCTCAACCATATCTGGTATTCCAGTTGTTGCTGATTTTAATCTTGCCGCTATGTCTTCATTGAAAGGCATTACTTCACTGCAAATTTTTCGTCAAATTCAACAAGTTCTTCTTGATTATCATCTATTGATTTGGAGTATGGTAGGTAAATCTTCGGAACACTTTTGTTAGAACATTCAGCACAAATTGCGTCTTGTGGATCTTTGTTTTTCTCTAGTTGTAGGCTTACTTCATAACAAACGACATATTCTGCCATTTTCTCAGTTACAGCCAACGTGTGCAACTTCTTTACGATTTGGCCATTATTGGGAATTTTTTTTAATTCGATCTCAATTCCCATCGGATGAACTCTTCCAGTTTCTCCAATAAATGCTCCAAAAGGGTGAAATTCCCCGTTCATGATTAACATTTCGGTCGCAGTATCCATGCAATGGTCGATGAGTGCTTGATGATTTTCGTTCATTCTGCGAATTTAAGCCCAAAATATGCATGAATTGTAAAATAAATAGTAAGATTTATCATTAAACAATTGAGTATCTCGATTGTAAGAGATATTTTTGGTCTCGTAAAATTAAAAGTATGAAGAGCTCAGAAGCTTTATCAATTATTGATAAGATGAAAAAGGACCTGACAAAGTCAGGGATAGTTACGGAAACAATAGTTGAAGATTTGAAAAATCTCAGACCGTTTGCCATTACTGAAGAAGACCCAAGTCTTACTAAAGTCATTCGGTTAGCGTATGAGCATATTACTGAAAACGGATCATTCAACATTAGAATTCCTGAAGAGATAGAAGAAGTAGAAGAAACGGAATTGGAAGAGACTCTAGTTGAAGAAGAACCAGAAGAAGAACCAGAAGTAGTGGAGATGGACTTTGAAGAAAAAAGAGAAAGCCTAGACTATCTACTTTCTATTATGACGAACTGTGATGAAAACAAAATGAATCGAGAAGATTTAATTGGTTACAGAAATGCGTTAATGGAATATTAGAACATTAAAACATCCAAGATGTTGATAGCCTTTTTCGAATTCGAGAGAGGCTTTTTTTTGTGCGAGAATTTGAAGTTGTTATTTATAATGCTTCTTCTATAGTTGCTTCGGAAGCATACTTTGAGTGCATTTCTCTTTTGAAAATCATTTCCTTATTCATGAACTCTTTTACGTTCTCACCTTGTAACTCAAGCCATTTAGCGAATTCGGTAATTTGATCTGGAGTTAACTTGAACATTCCCATGCTCATTCTAAAATCGTGATGGTCTAACTTCATAGGGTGTAAATGTTTGTCTTTCTCGTCTTATATAAATCAACTATAATACCGAGAAGTTGAGTGTTTTTAAATTAATACAATAAATCAATATCTCCAATTCCTTCTCTCACTATTTCTATCTTGTCTCTGGTGCAATCAACAACAGTTGAGGGCTCATTGTTTCCAAAGCCTCCATCAATTACAATATCGACTAGATTTTGAAATTTCTCATAGATCAATTCTGGATCTGTGGTGTATTCGATAATCTCATCATCATCATGAACAGAGGTGGCAACAATTGGGTTTCCTAATTCTTGCACAATCCGCCTAGTAATTTCACAATCCGGAATTCTTATTCCGATTTCCTTTCGATTTGAGTCGAACAATTTTGGTACTCTATTACTCGCATTTAATATAAATGTGAATGGACCGGGTAAAGCTTTGTTCATTGCTTTAAATACCGATCTCGAAAATTGTTTAGTGTAGTCTCCTAAGCTGCTCAAATCATAACAGATCAGGGAGAATTGTGCTTTCCTAAACTTAATTCCCTTTATTTTGGCAACTTTTTCAATGGCTCTTTTATTATTTAAATCACAACCGATACTATAAACAGAATCAGTAGGGTAAATAACGATTCCTCCTTTTCGAAGACATTCAACCACTTGCATTATTTGCCTGTCGTCAGGGTTTTCCTGACGGATTTCTAATAACATTTACGAGTTTCCTTTCGCGTAATCTGCTAAGAATTTTTCTAAACCGCTATCTGTTAATGGATGGTTTAACAGGGCAAGAATCGCACTTAGTGGTCCGGTCATTACGTCTGCTCCAATTTCAGCACATTCTATAATATGCATAGGATGTCTTACAGATGCAGCAAGAATCTCTGTGTCGTACATATAATTATCATATATCAATCTGATCTGAGCAATTAAACCCATTCCATCAGCAGAAATATCATCTAATCTTCCTACAAATGGAGATACGTATGTCGCACCAGCTTTAGCAGCAAGTAATGCTTGACCAGCTGAAAAGATTAAGGTGCAATTTGTTTTAATTCCTTTGTCAGAAAAATACTTAAGCGCCTTCACACCATCCTTCGTCATAGGAATTTTAACTACGATATTCGGATGCAATGCAGCAAGTTCTTCGCCCTGCTTAATCATTCCGTCATAGTCAATAGCTATTACTTCAGCGCTAATGTCACCGTCCGCAATGTTGCAAATATCCACATAGTGCTTTAATATGTTTGCTTCACCTGTAATTCCTTCTTTTGCCATAAGAGAAGGGTTAGTGGTTACTCCGTCTAATACTCCGAGGTCTTGTGCCTCTTTAATTTGATCAAGATTTGCTGTGTCTATAAAGAATTTCATTTCCGATTGATTTACTTCGTTAGTTAAGCCTGAACGATGCATTATATTGATAGCTCAAAAGTAGGTCGCCAAATGTGTACTGACAAGGAAAAAGAATTAACAGTCGGCTTAGTTATCAATACTCGGCACCATTTTTATTGTGATGTGTGTTGACCTTTTTTCTGCCTTACTCAATGACAAATCTTGATGGATTCCCTTTCCAGAAAATTTCTTGATCATCACATTGGAAGGATAATCGTTATACAAGAACGCTACTATCCCCGCTGCTCTTCGTTCAGATAGTTTTTGGTTGTAACCAACAGAGGCGTCTTGGTCTGTATAAGATATCACTTGGATTTCATATTTGAATTTGGGATCAATATGATCAGC
>JBLIOB010000257.1:0-6297 GCA_047639575.1 Parvicellaceae bacterium | reverse complement strand
TGCATCCAGTTCATCTCCTTTGCTTACAATATACTGATTGTATGCCTCTAAGGATGGATGATTTAAATTGATAAAACTAACAAAGTCGGCTCTAAATTCCTTCAAATAAAAGTTCAATTCATTCGACACAATGCCCTGAGAAGTTGCAAAATCAACATACCCATCATGACCCAACTCTTTGTACCTCCGTCCATGGAGATCGAAGGTCTGCATTGCACCGGTATTTTCACTGTCAAAGTCTGCGTAATGATCAAAATACGCTTCTTTTGTATCTAAATCATTGACATTATTATAATCTCTTTCGACATAAATAAGATTTTCCATAACATGTGCACCGTCTTCATAACTTGCTACGTCATGATAAGGATTGCTGCAATTATCCACTTGTACTTGATTGGTCTGAGAAGCTGCATTCTCAATTTGACTTGACTCAACTATTGATTGATCTTTACTACATGAGAAGATCAAAACAATGGCAAACGAACATAGCAGTGCCATTAAAAAAAGTTTACTTTTTTTCATTTGTAATTAATTATAAAAGTTTATCGCGCCCAACATCTTTAAGGAGAACTCACGCTTAAATAATGAGTTTGATCAAAAGGTGTAATTAGTTTAGATGTTGCCTCCGGCTATCCACGATTTGCTGCAATCTGATCATTATACTTGAGTTGTGCGATATTATGGTTTACTTCTATGGCCACCTTGAAGTAAACTTGTGATCTTAGCACTTAAGCTATCCAGCTTTAGGTTGTAATATTGGTTCAGATTTATCTGTAGAATCATTTTAATGATTCATTATCGTGTATAATTAATTCTAAATATATGTTAAATAATTGAGAAAAACAATTGGCTATATTTTTCTAGGGTAAATGATTGTGCTGAGAAAACCTATTTCACCAAGGATAGATATTATTTCATAGCTGTAAAGTTAGCAACAGATTTCAATAAGAAACTTCATATTGACTGGCTCCAGTTATCAATACAACCCATTCATCGAGTTAATGGGGAAATAATTATTGACTTGGAATAACGCATCATTAATATTGTTGATGCTTCTTGTATGATATAACCATTCTGAAGTAATTGCTACCGCTAAGATTTAATTATTGCTTTATATTTTGCAACTCACTAAACTCGCTTCGTGTCAACCTATATTGAATCAAACTCTTATAAACATCATCCTTCCTCACATGATCTTTTAACTCTCCCTCTTTTATCATTCTATTCTTTATCATCACCCTTCCTGATGCAGGATTTCCAATTAAGTGTGAAGCATGAATTTTATTGAGTTGTAGTTCTTCGAAACCAAATTCCAATAAGGCTCGGGTCGCCTCTGTAGCATATCCATTGTTCCAAAATGGCTCTGCTATCCAATAGCCAAATTCAGCTAGGTTAAACCTGTTATTGACCATCAATCCTATTCCTCCAATAAATGCTTCCGAACTTTTAAGTCTTACTGCGAATGAGTATTCTGTTTTATCCTTGAGCCCTTGATGTGCTCTATTGAGCCAAAATATTGCATCCTTCTCCTCGTAAGGATGAGGAATATTCAAAGTCATTTCAGCAATTTTGCTGTTGCCTGCATATTCAATTATTTTCGGAATATCTGAGGAATTAAGCTGATCTAAAACAAGTCTATTGGTAAAAAGCTTTGGTAGTTTGTCCATGAGTCAATTTTCTTCATGCAATTTACATAAAACGATTTCATCTCCAAAGCATTTGAAGTTAGGATCCAATGGAGCACAGTATTCAATAAGTAACATCTATAGCTGTCTTCAACATATAAAAATTCAGAATTCAAATGACGCTTTGAATTCTGAATTGCATCTTACGCTTTATTGAAACCGAGGTCCAGTAAAAGCAATTTATCTACCTTCTGTATGGTACTACTGGACAGATAAATATTCGATTTCAGATAATAATCTGTTCCCTTTTTTCTCAATCGATTTGATAGTAACGCCTCTTAAAGTGATTGTTTTGTTAGCCTCTTTACTTTTGATCTTAACATCATCTAAACGAACTCCTGCCTTCAAAGTTTCACCAACAACCGTATTCCCAACTGATTTTCCGTCAAAGGACAATACCCCAGCCCCTTCAAGTTGTTCTCTAAAAATATTAAAGTTCGAGTATTGCTCTTCATGGTTTATGGTGACCTGAGCACCCTTTACTTTGTGAACTTGTGTCTCTTTCGGCACCTTGAACGAAATCTCAAATTTTGAAATAGAGCCTTGTGCTAAAACAGTTTCTTTCATAGTACAAATAGTAAAAAGAACTGCAGCGGATAGAATGAAATTTTTCATCTTTTGGTATTTAATTTGTTATAAAATTATCAATACAAAGATGGAGGTCTTATGTGAAGTAAGTTATCACCCAATCAGGTGACATGAAAATTTTATCTGAATTTGAGTGTAAAATGATTTCCTAATGGACATACTTACATCCTAACAATTTACGTAGGAATGCTTAGATATTCGCTAAATATCTGAATGTCCATTTCAAAAATAGCAGACAGGGAATTATTTCTAATTTACCTCTTTATATTCCTATTCATTCTTTAACTCTGCCTCCTGTGACAAATTCTTTTGCCCAATGTTTTTCTTCTAAAGAGTTCACAGAAAGACCAAATCCTCTGGCGGCTGATTTACTAGATGTAGCGTGTACAAAATAATTATCTTGCAAGTAAACGCCTACATGAACAATTCTATCTTTTTTAGAATTCGGAGCTTTAAAAAAAACTAAATCCCCCATCTTCAGAGAAGACAAACTAACAGGAGTGCAATATCGCGCTAGAATGCCTCGGGATCCTCCATATACTTTTTTGTCAAATACTTGGTCCAACATTACCCTGCTAAAGCCACTGCAATCAATTCCTCTCTTTTTTGTGGTGGCCATCCACCCGTCAGTTTTATAACCTTCCCAATTAGGAGTTCTGTAGGCCGTCTTTAACCACGAAACAATAAACCAATATGTCTTTGGATCAGATGACTTCAACGATAAAATCGGTGCTAGCATTTCTGCATATTCAGCTTCTAATTCAAGTTCCTCATCGCTTATTATCAGATCTAGATATTCTTCTTTCGATTTTTCCAAACGTTTTAAATCTTGGTTGCTCTTACCTCTGCAGCCCATAAACGAAACTAGTCCCAGAATCATAACAATACTAAATTGACTTATGACTACAGCATACCTATTCATCATTTTGGATTACATTTAATGATTTGCAACCATGGATGCAATAAAGTAATAAAAAGCTAAATGCCCTAAGCTTACTTTATGAAATTGAATTTAAAGCATCTTGAATCAATGTTTCTCCTGATACCATCTCAAAACTTGCGTCTAACCCTATGTCATTAGACAATGAAAACACCATTGCTTTCGCTACATCATCTCTACTGATAGATCCAGAATTTGCTAAACTTCTTGACACTTTGATCTTTCCAGTTCCCGCATCATCAGTTAATGCTCCTGGGCGTACAATTGAATAAGGATTTGCGCTAGCTCTCAAATAATCATCTGCATTCTGTTTAGCCTTCAGGTAATCCTTGAGCTCACTCGCCTCCTCGGGCTTATCCGCTCCCATCGAACTGAGCATCACAAATTTGCTGATCTTAGCTCTTTTCCCAGCATCTACCATCTTTTTTGCTCCTTCCTGATCAACTTCATATACTTTTTTACCACCAGATCCTGCGGCAAAAATCACTTTATCCATATTATCAGCGATGTGGTCAATATTACTTTCCAGATCCCCATATCGAGTCTCTATGCCTTGATCCTCAAACTGACGTTTCTGCTCCTCTTTTCGGATCATTGCAATTGGTTGATAATTTTCTGATTTGCTTAAGATTTCTACTATTTTCTTTCCAGTGGTTCCTGTGGCACCGGCAACTAGTACTTTTTCCATACCCTACGTTTTGTTATTTTCTATTAATGTTGAATGGGCTTTCATACCCAAATTCCCTCATTTACAACCAGCACTATGAATTTTAGTTTATGAGAATAATCCATTTCTCTAAGATCGATGACCACAAAAATAGACCTCCTAAAATCTTAATGAATCAAGAATGAACATTCGTTGGATTTTCATGTTTTTCATTTCTAAATATCAACAGACCACCATTAACTAAGATGGAAAAAGCTCGTTTAAAAGTTTAAATCTTATGTATGTGATGAAGATTTTGAGAGGAAATAACAAATCAAAACATTGAAAAAATGCTTGCCAAATTACAAAGTTTATCCTTCCAATGCAGTGTTTTGAGCATCTGTAACCTTTAGTAAGCTGCCATTCTACAAAAACTAGAGAAGAATTATTATTTGGTGTACTAAAAGCAAAAGATAGGAACAGGAAAGCAGCAATGAATTGCAATTCGAACAATTTCTCAATCAAGAGATTATGTAAATAGAATCTAAGGTTGAATCGGCGAAATAAATCTAAAAATACAAATTAGGATTACAACAATCAAATCTAAAAATAAATAATGGAATTAATAGAAAAATTAAATTGGAGATATGCTACCAAAGCCATGAATGGAAAAAAAATAGCACAAGATAAAGTAGATAGAATTTTGGAGGCGGCACGTTTAGCTGCAACATCTAGTGGCTTACAACCTTTTGAAATATTTGTAATCACCAATGATTCGATCAAAGAAAAGATCAAGCCCGTAGCATGGAATCAATCCGTCATCACTCAGTGCTCACATTTATTGATCTTTGCAGCATGGGATACTTATACTGAAGACAGAATCAATTACATGTTTGATCTAACCAATGAGATTCGTGGGTTCAAAAATGAAGGTTGGGAGAACTACCGTCAACAACTTTTAAATTCCTATCCGCAAAGAGATGAAGAGGTCAATTTTAACCATGCTGCAAAGCAAGCATATATTGCTTTTTCACATGCTTTGATAGCCGCGGCTTTCGAAAAGGTAGATGCTACACCAATGGAAGGATTTGATGCTGATGCAGTGGATAAGATTTTAGGATTGAGAGAAAAAGGCTTGAGAAGTGCTGTGCTCTTACCATTGGGTTATAGGGATGCATCTGAAGACTGGCTCTCAGGTCTAAAAAAGGTGAGAAAAAGTATGAGCAAAACAGTAACTCTGATTGACTAAAAAGATAGAATATGAAATTGATAAATTGTTTTGCTATTGCCTTGACACTTGCAGTTGGTTTAGGTTGTGGCAATAAGTCAGAAAAAGTGGCCAACAAGGCCGGATTAGAAGAGAATATTAATAAAATTAAAAACAAGAATATGAAAGTACTATTTGTATTAACCTCGCATGATGAATTAGGAGATACTGGAGAAAAGACCGGATTCTGGGTTGAAGAATTTGCAGGACCATATTACACTTTGTTGGATAAAGGTGTTGAGATCACCCTGGCAACACCTAAAGGTGGCAAAGCACCCATCGACCCTAGAAGTGATAGTCCTGATAATGCTACTGAGTCAACAAAGCGATTTGATAATGACCAAGAAGCTCAAGAAGGAATTAAAAACACTCATAAATTAACAGATATCAAAGCGGATGATTACGATGCTGTTTTTTACCCAGGTGGCCATGGACCGTTATGGGATTTATCGAAAGACGAAACGTCAATTAAGCTGATAGAGACATTCAACGCGCAAGAAAAGCCAATAGCATTTGTTTGCCATGCTCCTGCCGCTTTAAAAAACGTAAAAGGCACGGATGGTGACTTTATTGTAAAAGGTAAAAAAGTTACAGGTTTTACCAATTCTGAAGAAAAAGCTGTCGAGCTTCTTGATGTCGTTCCTTTCCTTGTGGAAGACATGTTAAAAGAGAACGGTGGAATCTACTCTAAAGGAGAAGATTGGTCAGTATACGTCTTACAAGACGGTAACTTAATCACTGGACAAAATCCTGCATCTTCAAAATTAGTAGCTGAAAAATTATTCGAGGCTACTAAATAGACATTTAGTCAACTAGAAAATGCAAAAGCGCCTTTACTCAACGTAGTAAAGGCGCTTTTCTTTATCATGATTCTTTCCTGCACAGGATAATCAGTCTCCTTAATTGTTCGCAGATCGTCGCCTAAAGTAAAGGTTTTCAGAAGTAAGCTCTATTTTAAAATTCTCTCGAATATTTTCTAATTATTTACTTACTGTTTAAAAGAGGTCCTTAGTCAGCATAGTTTTTTAGGATCAAATTTCCGTTAAAAACAAATCTATGTCTGAGCTGTAGCCTTAGCGGAGGTGAGTTTAGATATGTTTAGGAAATTTTATTCTAAAACGCGTTAAGTGCTGGGTAAAGACTTGAATTCTTTGGTTCGTTTCTTTTTCAA
>JBLIOB010000256.1:0-6316 GCA_047639575.1 Parvicellaceae bacterium | reverse complement strand
TCAGTGGATTTTGCTTTATGGAAAAAAGCATCTCCTATGCATATTATGCGATGGAATTCTCCATGGAGCATAGGTTTTCCGGGGTGGCATTTAGAATGTTCCGTAATGAGCTCCAAGTATTTGGGTAGCCAGTTCGACATTCATGGAGGCGGAATGGATCTAAAATTCCCTCATCATGAATGCGAAATTGCGCAAGGGCAAGCTGCTAATGGAGTGAAGCCTGTAAATTATTGGATGCACGGTAATATGCTCACGCTTAATGGGCAACGGATGAGTAAATCAACCGGAAATACATTGTTGCCTGCAGAATTATTTTCAGGCAGCAGCGATCTGCTTAAAAAGGCTTATTCCCCAATGGTGGTGAGATTCTTTATGATGCAAGCGCACTATAGAAGCACACTTGATTTTTCTAGTGAAGCACTAACTGCTGCGGAAAAAGGATATAAAAAATTAATGGCTGCTCTAAAGACTTTAAACGATTTAGAGTATAAAAGTGGCACGATAAATGAAGCTGTAGATGCTGAAATCACTGGGCTATGCAATAAGTGTTACGAGTTCATGGGGGATGATTTTAACACTCCCAGGACTATTGCAGTATTGTTTGATTTGGTAGGTAAAATAAACACCTATGCCGCTCATGGAGTAATTGATAATATTTCCAAGGAAACGAGTAACTTGCTTATTCAAGTATTCAATGGAATGTTGTTGGAGGTACTTGGATTGAGTCCAGAAGCTAAGTCAGATTCGGGCGCTTTAGATGGAATAATGCAGATGCTTATCAAAATGAGAAGAAACGCAAAGTTGAACAAAGACTTTGCTCTTTCGGATCAAATTAGAGATGAATTAATTGCCACTGGAGTTCAGTTAAAAGACAATAGAGATGGCACTACTGAGTATACAGTTGAAAATTGAAGCTGTATTTAGATAAAACAAAAAAGATGATCAAGACAATTAAAACCGTGGGACTTTTTAGTTTGATGATAGCAGGTTCTACTGCTTTCGCTCAAGAGGAGGAACCATTCACAAATAGAAAAGGAAGCGATTACAAATTTGAAATGATTGCAGATAACGATGCAACAGAAGTTCAGAATCAGAATAGAACTGGAACTTGTTGGAGTTTTTCTTCACTTTCATTCTTTGAATCGGAATTACTTAGAAAAGGATTAGGCAAGCATAATTTATCCGAAATGTTCATTGTAAGAAATGCATATATCGGAAAAGCTGAAAACTATTTAAGAATGTACGGTACTTTCAACTTTGGTCAAGGTGGCGCGTTTCATGACATTCCTTGGGTAATTGAGCGTTATGGAATCGTTCCTGAGGAAGTATATAAGGGACTTGATTATGGAACAGAAAAGCATAATCATGAAGAGATGGAAGGCATGCTGCGCGCAATGGTAGGTGTTTTGGCTAAAAAACCTCAAGGAGGAAAATTGACCGCTAATTGGAAAAAAGCCTTTTCCGGTGTTGTTGATGCGTATTTAGGAGATCTTCCGGATGAGAACATGGAAGAATTCAAGTTTACATATAATGAGAAGGAGTATACTCCTAAATCTTATGCCAAGGAATTGAAGATGGACATGAGTGAGTATGTATCCTTAACATCATATACTCACCATCCGTTTTATACTCAATTCGCTTTAGAAGTACAAGATAACTGGGCAATGAGAACTTGTTACAACTTGCCTCTTGACGAGTTTATGACTGTAATGGAAGAGTCTGTGAAGTCTGGTTATACGTTTGCTTGGGGGGCTGATGTTTCGGAAAAAGGATTTTCGTTCAAAGACGGCTTAGCAATCTTACCAGAAGATGAGTCTACGATTCAGAAAAAAGGAAAAGACGAAAAGTATTTTAATTCAGCAGGTGCTGATAAGATATCTAATGCGTTCATAACGCCTGTAAAAGAGAGAATTGTTACTCAGAAAGAACGCCAGACGGCATTTGACATTCAACAAACTACGGATGATCACGGTATGCATATTACAGGTGTAATGAAAGACCAGAACGGCACGAAGTATTTTATCGTTAAGAATTCATGGGGAACAACGAATGATTGTGATGGTTATTTCTACGCATCATTCCCTTATACTAGATATAAGACAATGAACATCTTAATACATAAAGATGGAATCCCTAAAAACATCAAAAAGAAATTAGGAATTAAGTAATTTCTTCACATTTAAACCGCTGTAAATCTTCCAGTATCAAAGACTATTGACACTAGATTCCAGCGGTTTTTTTGCGTCTGGAATTTTCATGGCATAATGGGAGGGTTTCAATTGGTAATCTTCCTAAATTCTTGCTAACTTCCGCATCGCAACTTAGCGAAGCGATTTCTCTAAGTGAAACGCAGTAAATGAGGAAAATCATAAATACTATTTTCATCTTTCCAGTACGGCTTTATCAATGGTTTATTTCGCCATTTTATCCGAGTACTTGTAGGCACGAACCTACCTGTTCTCAATATACTGTCGAAGCGATTAATGAATGGGGACCTTTAAAAGGTGTGTGGTTAGGTATTAGAAGACTTTCTAAATGTCATCCTCTTGGAAGCTGGGGGCCGGATCCGGTTCCGTCAAATCCGAAAAAAGAAGAGCAATCTTCGAACATAAATTATAAAAGGTCAAACTTAAAATACATTTGTTGTCATGTTGAAAATTGATATGCACACGCACCTAATGCCTGATCACATGCCGAAATGGTCTGAGAAGTTCGGGTACGGAGGATTTATTCATTTAGATCATCACCGAAAAGGATATGCTCGGATGATGCAAGACAGTAAATTTTTCAGAGAAATTCATGAAAATTGCTGGGATCCAGAGGTTCGAATTAACGAGTATTTGAAATTTGATACACAAGTTCAAGTCATTTGTACAATTCCTGTATTATTTTCTTACTGGGCTAAACCAAAAGATGGGTTAGAAGTTTCTGAGTTTTTAAACGATCATATTGCGGAGGTTGTACATAAGTACCCGAAGCAATATATTGGTTTAGGTACCATTCCAATGCAAGACCCAGAACTAGCGGTTCAGGAATTACATCGTTTAAAGAAAATTGGATTAGTTGGAATTCAAATAGGTTCCAACATCAATAATAAAAATTTAAGTGAGCCAGAATTTTTCCCAATATTTGAGACTTGCGCGGAGCTTGGTCTAGCTGTGATGGTGCATCCGTGGAACATGATGGGTAAGAAGCATATGGAGAAGTATTGGCTTCCTTGGTTAGTTGGAATGCCCGCTGAAACGTCAAGAGCCATTTGCTCTATGATTTTTGGAGGAGTTCTAGAAAGGTTGCCAGATTTAAGAGTGAATTTTGTTCATGCAAGTGGGTCTTTCCTTTCTACAATAGGTAGAGTTGAACACGGGTTTAATTGCAGACCTGACTTGGTTGCAATTGACAACCCTGTTAATCCGCGTAATTATTTAGGCAAATTTTGGGTGGATTGTATCACGCATGATCCAATTATGTTGGATTATATTCTAAAAATGAAAGGCTCAAAGCGAGTTACGCTAGGCTCAGATTATCCTTTTCCATTAGGAGATTTAGAAATTGGAAAATTCATTACAGAAATGGGGCTAGATGATTCTGTAGTTGAAGATATATTTTGTAATTCATCCCTTGAATGGCTGAACCTAACTAAGGAACAGTTCTTGTAGATAAAGTAAAAAATCGATTATGTTAAAAGCAACAATTACATTTCTGTTTCTGCTGATCACCATTACAATGGCTGCTCAAAGACCTCCTGTGACCCCAGCCACAATGGATGCACCAAGAATTGCTAACCAAGGATACTGGCAACAAAGGGTGCAGTATAAAATGGATATCGACTTTGATGATAAAAAAGGACAGTTTGAAGGGAAGCAAATGTTGCGATATACCAATAACTCTGCGGATGATTTGAATAAAGTCTACTACCATTTGTATTTCAACGCTTTTCAACCAAATTCTATGATGGATACTCGTTCTAGAACGATAGTTGATCCTGATGGAAGAGTGAAAGACAGAATTTTACATCTGGATAAAAAGGAAACAGGTTATCACATAATAGAGTCGTTGAAGTACGAAGGTGTTGAGGTAGAGTTTAAAGTAGAAGGAACAATTTTAGAAGTAGCTCTTCCGAAACCTATTAAACCAAATACGACCGTTGAATTTGCAATGGAGTTTAAAAGTCAAGTACCTAAACAAATAAGAAGATCTGGAAGAAACAACAAAGAAGGTATTGACTATTCGATGACTCAATGGTACCCTAAGATGGCCGAGTATGATAAAGAAGGTTGGCATGCCAACCCTTACGTAGGTAGAGAATTTCATGGTGTGTGGGGTGATTTTGACGTGACGATCCACATGAAAAAGGACTACGTAATTGGTGGAACTGGAGTTTTACAAAACCCAAAAGAAATTGGACATGGCTACTTACTTGGTGGAGCCAAGCCCGTTGAAGTTGATGGTAAGAAATTACATTGGCATTTTAAAGCTGAGAATGTTCATGATTTTGCTTGGGCCGCTGATCCAGACTACAAGCATGACATTGTAAAATTAGATAACGGAACTAGGATGCATTTCTTTTATCAAACAGATACGTTGGTAGAGAATTGGGTAAAAATGCAAGAATATGCAGTTGGAAGTTTTGAATATATGAATGAGCATTTTGGAGTTTATCCATATCCGCAGTATTCTGTTATTCAAGGTGGAGATGGTGGTATGGAGTATCCAATGTGTACTTTAATTACATCCCATGGATCTTTGGGCGGACTGATCAGTGTAACGGTTCACGAAAGCATTCATAGTTGGTATCAGGGCATGTTAGCTACAAATGAATCAAAATATCCATGGATGGATGAAGGATTCACGACTTATGCTCAAGCAATGACATTGGATCATTTATATGAAAAGAACGATTTAAATCCATTATCAAGATCATATTTAGGATATTCAATTCTAGCAAGATCTGATGATCAGGAGCCTTTAACTACGCACGCTGATCATTACAAAAAGAATAGAACTTATGGTATTTCTGTATACTCGAAAGGTGGAGTTTTTCTTCATCAATTGAGTTATATCATTGGTAAAGAGGCCTTTCAAAGAGGAATGCTTGATTATTATAACGCGTGGAGATTTAAGCACCCGACTCCAGATGATTTCAAGCGGGTAATGGAAAAAGCTTCAGGAATTGAACTGGATTGGTACATGGAACAATTTATTGGCACGATTAATACCATAGACTACGCAGTTAAGAAAGTAGAGAAGAAAGGGAAGTCTACGATGATTACATTAGTGAAAAAGGGAGATATGCCAATGCCACTCGATGTTAAAATCACTAAAACGGACGGTACTGAAGAATGGCACTACATTCCGATTAGAATTATGAGAGGAGAGAAAGGACCAGACCTTGTTAAGTTTAATAAAACTCACGAAGACTGGGGATGGGCATATCCATCCTATGATTTAAAAGTAGATGTTCCTTTAAAGAATATTCAAAAAATAGAGATAGACCCATCCAGAAGAATGGCGGATATATATCCTAAGAACAACATATTCCCAGAACCTGAATCAAAGGAAGAATGAATTTACTATTTATAGAATGGACCGTTGAGCCAGCAATTTTTACAATAGGAGGCTTTGAAGTACGATGGTATGGCCTGCTTTTCGCAATTTCATTTTTTGTAGGATATCAAATCCTGCAAAAGATATTTAAAAACGAAGGCGAAAACCTTAAGAAGTTAGATAAATATCTGATATATACGCTGATAGCAACAGTGATTGGTGCTAGGTTAGGTCATGTGTTTTTCTATGGTCCATATTGGGATGAATTAGATCAGTTTGGCAACATTATTAACGAAGGTTACCTGGCTCATCCAAAGGAAATCTTAATGATTAGGAAGGGTGGACTTGCTAGTCATGGAGCAGTGATTACTATTATTCTAGCTTCATTTATTTTTTCTCGAAAAGTATTTAAAGACCGCTCTATTTTTTGGTTGTTCGATCGAGTAACATTGCCGGTCGCGATAGCTTGTTTCTTTATTAGAATGGGTAATTTATTTAACCATGAAATTATGGGTAAAGTTTCGGAAGTGCCTTGGGCATTTAAATTTAGTAAATGGTCCGATCAATTGCCAAGGCATCCTGCTCAATTGTACGAAGCGTTAGCGTATTTACTCTTGTTTGGAATTTTGGCGTTTCTTTTTTATAAGAAAAAGGCTTACACCAAATCCGGATTGCTATTTGGAGTGTTCTTTACCTTCCTGTTTTTAGCTAGATTCTTAATCGAATTTGTAAAAGAACATCAAGCAGAAACCTTAGGAGATGATTCGTTTTT
>JBLIOB010000255.1:0-6339 GCA_047639575.1 Parvicellaceae bacterium | reverse complement strand
CAAAGTTGGGATGTCAATGCACGGTAATAGTGCCGGATGCGTTTCCTGAATTTCTGTCATGGATCCCCGGAAATGAATTGATTATTGTTAACGATGATAATCCAGAAAAAGCAGAAAAGGCAGTTGCAGACGCAGAGATTATTTTCTCTTTAGATTACAATGATACCAGAAGAGCTGGCCACGTAGGTCTTTATATAGATAATTCTGAAGTAACTAAAGTCATGATAGATCATCACGAAGAACCTACAGGATTCGCCTCAATTAATTATCATGATGCGTCTTGTTGTTCTACTGCCCAGCTGGTTTATGATTTCATTGAAGAGCTTGGACAATTAGCTTTACTAGATCCTTCAATAGGAGCAGGGATATATACTGGAATCATCACCGATACTGGTTCGTTAAGGTATCCATCTGTTACAGCTAGAACTCACGATATAATATCAGGCTTGATTAAAAATGGATTAGAGCATTTCAAAGTTCATGAAGCGCTTTTTGATGACAACTCAGTAAGTCGACTACAATTAAATGGATATGCTGTTTCGGAAAAGTTGGAACTGTTACAAAATGGGAATGTTGCCGTTATACACTTAGAAGAATCGGAGTTGATAAGATTTAACGCACGCAAAGGAGATACAGAAGGATTAGTTAATAAGGCCTTATCAATCTCTGGAGTTAATATTGCCGTATTTTTTAGGCAGCATGGAGATATGATAAAAATATCTTTCAGATCCAAAGGAAATTTTTATGTAAATGAATTGGCAAGAGATCATTTTAACGGAGGCGGACATAAATATGCTGCAGGAGGCATGTCTATGGAAGGCATTCAAGCAGCAATTTCTAAGTTTAAAGAAGTAGTTCCAGATTATGTATAAATATGTACTTATTTTTTTGATGATTATTGGCCTTTTTTCATGTGCGGAACCTGAGGAAAAGAAAAAATCGAATCAAATAGTGTGGCAGCCTGAAGATACTATCGATATGGTGAAAGGTTGGTCAAAAGATGAACAGTTCTTGATAGATCAATATGTTTCTAACAACAATTGGGAGATGATCACCACTGAGACAGGTTTGAGGTACATGATTTATGAACGTAACGAATTAGAAGTTGATTCGATTGCAAAGCGGGGTCAAATTGCTTGGGTTCAATTTGAGATAGCGCCTTTAAATGACACGGTCGTTTATCGTTCTGAAAAAGATATAGCTGAGTCATTTGTTATTGAAATGGATCATGTAGAAAATGGTTTGCATGAAGCAATTACCTACATGCGCAAAGGAGACCGTGCTAAAATAATTTTACCACAGCATTTAGCGCATGGGTTGCTAGGGGATGATCTTAAAATTCCACCGCTAACAGCAGTTGTTTACGATATTAAATTAGTTGACCTTGAATAAACCACTAATCTTAAGCCTACTAATTATTCTACTAACGGGATGTGTGGATAAGCCGAAGTTTTTCACTACGCCTGGCGGGATTAACTATAAAATACTAGATTTTGAAGAATCCGAGGACATTCCGAAAATTGGAGATTACTTGAGTTTATATACTTCTTATTTAACGAAAAATGATTCAGCATTCTATAGCTCTGTTGACTTTAAGTTTAACAAAATGGAGTTCCATCATCTTCAGGAAGCAGAAGAAGGCACCTATGAAGAAGTGTTGAGTGAGCTACAGGTAGGTGATAGCGCTGTGGTCACTATTGAGACTGAAAATTTTTTTAAAAATTATTTAGAGGCTGAGGTTCCTAGTTTTTTAGCCGATGAACTGGAAATTTACATTCATTTGCGGCTAATAAAATCTCAATCGTATGATGACTATATTAAAGAAAGAGAGAATGAAAAGGATCTAATGGAGCTTAAAGAGTTGGCTTCAATTAGCAATTATTTAAAAGTAACTCCAATGGAATTTATTGAGTCTTCTGGCATTCAAATTTCAGTCATAGAAAGCGATAAGGATAGTACAAGTATGATTTCATTCGGAGAACTAGTTGAGCTACATTATACAGGAGAATTTATAGAAAATGGTAATGTCTTTTATTCAACTGCAAGAAATGGTTTTCCAGATGAATTCAGTTTTGGAAGGCAAGGGCAGCTTATTCGAGGTTTAGAAATAGCACTTTCTGGAAAATTATTTAATGATTCAATAGAAGTGCTAATTCCAAGTGTTTGGGCTTTCGGAGAAAACGGGAGCGCTGGTGGAATCGTACCTCCATATACGGCATTGAAATATAATATTAGAATTAGGAAGCCGGTGATAAAAACTGACGATCCGCTCTAACCAAAAACGAATACTGTTGGCCTTTTAGATAAATCCAGCTTCGCGCTTTTCCAATCCTTTAACGCTCTAGTCTGAATAGACTCTGTTTCTAAAGTAATATCTGTAGCAATGCACAGCTCGGTATTTGGAGAGCAATGATTTAAAATGTCCTCCAACAGTTGATTATTTCTAAATGGCGTTTCCATAAAAATTTGAGATCCAAAACTCACCACAGCCTTTTCCATTGTATGTAGCTTCTTTATTCGATCTCCTTTTTCCTTTGGAATGTAACCGTGAAATGAGAATTGTTGCCCATTCATTCCAGATGTTATCAGTGCCATTATTATAGAAGAAGGTCCAGTAAGAGGAACAACTTTAATATTTCGTTGGTGTGCTATTCGAATAATTTCTGCTCCTGGGTCCGCAATTCCAGGTAAACCTGCTTCAGAGAATACGCCCATGTGTTGGCCAGAATTAGTCACTTTCAAATAAGAACCAAACTGAGTTGGATCACTATGCTTACCAATAGGATAGAGCTCAACATCGTCAAAAGGTTGTTCAAACCCAATTGCTCGCAAATGTCTTCGAGCGGTTTTTTCATTTTCTACTATAAAATGTCTGAGTTGATTTACAATCTCCTTAACACCTGGAGTAATTGACAGATTCATATCCGAGTCTCCGAGTAGGTTTGGTATCAAATACAGTTTACCTGTAGGTTCCATCTTGAATTTTTTTAGCAATAACTGAGCATGCATCATTTAATAAATCAAAAACTAGCTCAAAACCTGAGTCTCCTCCGTAATAAGGATCAGGAACAGATAAATGCTTTCCAGGATTACTTTCATTAAGTATCATCTTAACTTTTTCAGTGTCCTTTTCAGTTCTAGCTAATGCCAATATATTATCATAATTCGATTGGTCCATAGCGTAGATTAAATCGAATTCACTGTAATCATTAATTGAAAACTGCCTGGCTCTTAAATCTCCAATTTCTATTTGCTTTTGAGAAGCTGTGGCTTGTTGTCTGGAATCAGGAGGATCGCCAACATGATAGGCAGATGTTCCAGCAGAATCAACTACCACATTTAGGCCAAGCATATCTGATTTATGCCTCATGATACCGTGGGCCATTGGCGACCTACAGATATTTCCTAAACAGACCATTAAAATCTTCATAGGGTGAATATATGAATTAGGAGCTTTCTATGATTCCTAAACGCTAGATTATTAAAACATGTTTCGATAAGTATTTGATACCAAAAGGTAAATCGTATTTTTGAAGCCAATTATGAGATTAATATTCTTATTTCTTTTTCTTTTAGGCATTTTCGGCCAGATTCAAGGTCAGCAGGGCCTGATTCAAGCTGCTGAATTGAACAATATAATATCGTCAGACACATTGTTAGTAGTTGTAGATATTAGGGATGCAGAAGCGTTTGGACAAGGACACATTCCTGGAGCAGTTAATATTTCATCTCGCAGTAAATACGGTTGTGATAATTGCGAAATCAAAGGAATGATGATTGAAAAGTCTGAATTTGAGATATTGCTTGGATCTCTTGGAGTGCATCCAGAAAGTAAAATAGTAATCTATGATGACAGATGTGGAGCAAATTCTGCAAGACTTTGGTTTATACTTAGGGAATATGGGCATGAGAAAGTGCAGCTTTTGAATGGTGGAATTGGTGCTTGGTTTCAGGAAGATCATGAGTTAGAGACGAGTGCTGATTCAATTATTGAAACTAAATATGTTTCCCCAAAAGAAACACCATCAAATGCGCTATCAATTGATCTGGATGAGATGTTAATAGCGATGAACGATCCAAATACGGTGCTTCTCGATACTAGAACAATTGATGAATATGAAGGTAGCTTATTGAAAGATAAGGCAGCCCGAGCAGGAAGGATTCCGGGGAGTGTGTTTGTTGATTGGGCTTCATCCGTAAATTATGATTCTGATGAAAAATTTAAGGACAGCGTTGCGCTAAGCGGGATGTTTGAATTGGCTGGTATTACTAAAGATAAAACCATTATTACTTATTGTCAATCGGGCACTAGGTCTGCACACTCGTTGTTTACGCTCACGCAAATACTAGGCTACGAAAATGTACGAAATTACGATGGTTCATGGATAGAGTGGAGCGGGAGAGCTGATCTTGCCACCGAAACTGGAGCTATTCCTATACCTAAAACTTATTGGCAAACTTTTAGCGAGTCTTTTTGGAATTTCTTTTCCTATACATTGAGTGAAATCACTTTTTCTGCTAGTCCTGGGTATGTTAATTATTTTTGGATGTTGACCTTATTGTCATTAGTAGTGTGGGGGTTAGAAGCGCTATTTCCCTGGAGAAAAAATCAGCCTATTATTAGGAAAGACTTCTGGTTAGACGCTTTCTACATGTACTTTAATTTTTACATTTTTAAGATCATCATTTTTGCTGCTTGTTCCAATGTGGTTGCACATTGGTTTACGAATATGATTGGTGGCGATATTGAAAGTCTAGCTTTGTTTGATATGAGTGGACTCCACTGGGCAGTCCAGCTGCTTATCTT
Source organism: Parvicellaceae bacterium (assembly GCA_047639575.1). Lineage (GTDB taxonomy): Bacteria > Bacteroidota > Bacteroidia > Flavobacteriales_D > Parvicellaceae > JBLIOB01. The sequence goes on along the minus strand of JBLIOB010000255.1, from coordinate 1,532 downwards.
TTTTGTTGGAGTTGATTTTATTCAATGGTTTACACATGTAATGCTTCATCGATTTGGATTTTTATGGAGGTTCCATAAAGTTCACCATTCTGTAGAACAGATGGGTTTTGCAGCACACCTACGTTACCATTGGATGGAAAATGTGTTCTATACTCCAATGAAGTTTCTGATGATGATGTTCATTGGGAATTTTGATCCTGAACAAGCTTTCGTTGTTTACTACGTATCCATCGCCATTGGCCATTTGAATCATGCAAATATAAATTTGTCATACGGACCATTAAAATATATTTTCAACAATCCTAAAATGCACATCTGGCATCATGCTGAGGACTTGCCAGAGGCAAGAAAGAATGGGGTTAATTTTGGAATAAGCCTTAGTATTTGGGATTACATATTCAGAACCAATTATATCCCATCGGATGGAAGGGATATAAAGCTAGGTTTTGAAGGCCTTGAGAATTACCCTAAAAGTTTCTTTGGGCAACTATTCTCTGGGTTCCAGAGAAATAAAAAATAGACTACTTTTTATCTTTTCCTTTTTTCTTTTTGTCTTTGGTTGCCTCAGCATCCTTAGCTTTCTTCTCTTTTAAAAGAAACTGGTAGGTTGAAACACTGTCGTATACCATTACCTTTTTGCAAACAGTGTCCACCTTAGTTTTTTCATTGAGCCTTGGAGTTGGTCGAAATTCGCCTAAATTTCCCTTTTCATTCATAGAAAAATTGGCCATTGTACCAGAATGACTTTTTAAAGAAATCTTCTTAGTTTGGCCATAAGAAAAGGCGGAGATGGTTACTGCAATTACGGTTAAAGCTATTTTCTGCATTGTGTTATTAGTTGATTCAGAGATTAATACACGCTTCATTTATTTTGGTTCAAATTGAATTGAACTTATTTTAGGCTTTAATTGTACAGAGCTCCATGCAATCAGCACCTCGAATAGGGCAATTCTTTTATTTTTGGATCTCAGGATTCTGCCTCCTTTTTATTTTTTCATTCCCGGTTGCATTTGAAGTTCTACCTGATTTTTCTGGAAGCATCGGCAGCCTTATAACCCCAATATTAGTGTCAATTGGTCATGGATTGTTCGGGCTTAGTACTAATTCAACCGAATCAGGAATTCTATCTGACTCGGCTAATATGTATTTACTCTGCTTTTTATGTTCAGTAGTATCGCTTCTGCTTGCTATTATTTGGGTTTGGAAATTGAAAGAGAAATTGAAAATTGAAAAATGGACCTTTTGGTTTCTTCAAATCGCCAGGTATTATTTAGTTATTCAAATGTTTCAATATGGATTGAACAAGCTGTTCAAATTTCAATTTTATTTTCCGGAACCAAACACACTCTTCACCACTATAGGGAATTCTACCAAGGATATTCTTTTTTGGAGTTCCATGGGCAGTTCGTACGAGTACACGGTTTTTGCTGGCTTAATTGAAATTCTAGCGGCAAGCTTATTGCTATTTAGAAAAACCAGAGTATTAGGAGCCCTCTTGTTGTCAGGGATAATGATCAATGTCATAATGATCA
>JBLIOB010000254.1:0-6344 GCA_047639575.1 Parvicellaceae bacterium | reverse complement strand
GTTGTCGGCCCGCATAAAATTTATGGCCCAGAACAAAATGATTTGAGCCTTCAATTGAGAAAGCAAAAAATTGACAAGGTCATTCTTGCAGGAATGTCAGGAAATCTTTGTGTGGAGTCTCATTTAAGAGAATTATTAGAAGACGGTTTTGAAGTAGCAGTTGTAGGTGACGCTACAGCTTCAGCAATTATACCTGGCTTGGATGGTAATCAAGCAGCTCAAACCAACTTCAGGTTTGTAGCCAGTCATGTTTACCAAACAGCCGACTTGAGACAAGCATTTACTGATGCAAACTTGAAATAAACAAGAACCATCTGTCTGGGTTTAAATCCGGATAGATGTAATTCCTAAACCATGAAAACCAACCGACAATCAACAATCAAAGAAACGCTCTTAATTGTAACTGGTGTATTGACAGCCTTTTATACCCTGCAATCATCTTTTGATGATGAAATTGGGAGGCAAAACGATCTACAAAGTGCTAGTTATGAAGAAGGCTACAACATCAATAATTAAAAGTAGAGAAATATAATAAATAGCAAAATAATGAAACAACAAATCAAACCTCCATTCACCTATGAAACTGCCAAAGCAAAAGTGCAAGCAGCTGAAGATGGATGGAACTCAAAAGACCCAAAGAAGGTCGCTTTGGCTTACAGTCCGGATACTCAATGGAGAAACAGAGATGAATTCTTCACTGGACGAGAAGCCGTTATAAAATTCCTTGAGGGAAAATGGGAAAGAGAATTAGACTACAAGCTTATGAAAGAGCTTTGGGCATACACAAACAACAAGATTTCTGTTCGGTTTGAGTATGAATGGAGGTGCGCAGAAACGGGTCAATGGTTTAGAACACATGGAAATGAACATTGGGAGTTTGACACTGATGGGCTAATGAAAGTAAGAGATATGAGTGCCAACGATGTGCTCATTCTCGAAAGTCAAAGAAAATACAAAAATCAATAATCTAAATTTTAAAAAAAACAAAATCATGAATACACTAAAATTAAATATCAAAACAACAGCCTTACTTATATTGGTTATGGTTGGATTAGTTACCACAGAAACTTTGGCTCAAAGTCAAGTACTTCATAAAACGGTTGAGGTCAATGGAGTAGAAATATTTTATAGAGAAGCAGGAAAGAAAGATGCGCCAACAATATTGTTACTTCACGGCTACCCTACTTCATCACACATGTTCAGAAACTTAATGGCTGATTTGGCAGATGACTATCATTTACTAGCACCTGATTACCCAGGATTCGGGAATAGTGAGCAACCTCCTATGAAGGATTTTGACTATTCTTTCGACAACATGGCGGTAATAGTAGAAGGCTTTCTTGAAAAGATGAATGTAGAGAAATATAGCATCTACTTGATGGATTATGGCGCACCAATCGGATACAGAATTGCAGCAAAATACCCTGAAAGAGTAGAATCTCTGATCGTTCAAAACGGTAACGCATATGATGAAGGTCTTAAAGACTTTTGGGTACCAATCAAGAAATATTGGAATGACTACACTGTAGACAATGGCAAACCACTCGAAGGATTTCACTCACCAGATGGATTGAAATGGCAATACACTCACGGAGTGAGAAATGTAGAGACCATCAGTCCTGATAACTGGAATATTGACTTGAGACACTTGACAAGACCTGAGAACAATGAGATTCAGTTAGCTATGTTTTATAGCTATCGCACGAACGTACCACTTTATCCTAGCTGGCAACAGTATTTCCGCGACTACCAACCACCAATGTTGATCGTATGGGGTAAGAATGACTATATATTTCCAGCTGATGGGGCACACCCATACAAGAAAGATCTTAAGAATGTAGATTTTCATTTACTTGATACAGGACATTTTGCACTGGAAGAAGACGGAGAGGCAATAGCAACTTATATCCGCGCCTTTCTTAAAAAAGAATTAAATCAATAATATTGAAGCAGCCTAGCATTAAATAATCAATGTTAGGTTGCTCTTCTAAGAAACACCATACTACTATGAAAAACCAAGCAGAAAACACCTTATTAAAGAGTATTTGGAATCTAAGCTGTCCCCATTGCCGTAAAGGAGAAATGTTCACTCATACAGCTTTCAATTTGAAATACTTCAATAAAATGAATGACCACTGCCTAGAATGTAAGCAGCCATTTGAGCCTGAACCTGGGTTTTATACTGGGGCTATGTATGTTAGTTATGTTTTTCAAATAGCAGTTATTGCAATCACTTTTGTTGCCATGCAGCTAATGAATAATACACTAGGTATTTTATGGTATATGGCTATTATTTTTAGTGTGACTTTGATTCTTTTACCTTTAATATTTCGCTTAAGTAGATCTATATGGATATACATGTTTATCAAATTTGAAGGCTTCAAAATAAAAGAAATACAATGAGTCAAAATTTTACAAATTATGCCTTTACGGAGAGTGTAAGAAAAGAGCAAGAAAAATATGGGTCAAGAGCATCTTATGGCAGAATGGAAGAGAAAGCTCCAGATCAGAATTTGGTTTTTCAAAGGGAATTAGCTCATATTGAAAGTATGGATAGCTTTTATATGTCCACTGTTGGTGAAAACGGTTGGCCTTATGTGCAGTTCAGAGGTGGTCCCAAGGGTTTTTTAAAAGTTATTGACCCTGCCACTTTAGGATATGCAGATTTTAGAGGGAACATGCAATATATCAGTATAGGCAATATAAATGCTACTAAAAAGGCAGCCCTAATTTTGTTAGATTACCCTACGAAAACCAGGTTAAAAATTTGGGCTGAAACTGAAATACTTGACCCAGAGAAGCATCCAGAGTTACAAGACAAATTGGTATTTTCTGATTATAAAGCAAAAGTAGAAAGGCTAATTATTTTTCATATTAAGGCATTTGACTGGAATTGTCCACAACATATTACACCAAAGTACACGATGGAAGAAATGAGAGGTCTTTATCATGCTAATAACGATGTAAAAGAATATTTTCTCAAGGAATAACTGATATTACTCAAGAAAGGCATTGAGCTGTCTGAAAAGAAGATTCCTGCCTATGCAGGAATAGCTTGTCCCGCACTTTATGTCGGGGACGGAAACAAAGTTTTGTGAAAGACCAGTAAACAATTGGCAAGTTTTAACATGTATTAAATTTGATGAAAATGAAACCAATAGAAAATCTTAAAAAGCTAAACTTGACATTACCAGAAGTATCCTCTCCTGGAGGTAATTATGTATCTGTGAATATCCGTGAAAACATAGCTTATCTAGCAATACAGTTTCCCATCAATGGTAAAGAATACTTGTATCAAGGAAGATTGGGTCAAGAGGTATCTACAGATGAAGGTTATCAGGCGATGCAGCTTTGCGCATTGAATGTGATTGCACAAGTTCAAGCGAAAATCGGGTTTGAAAATATAATTGGTTTAAACCATATTGATGCATACTTCCGATCAGGTGAGAATTGGGATGATTCTCCCAAAATAGTTAATGGAGCATCTGATTTATTTGTAAATGTGTTCGAAGAGAAAGGAAGACATTCCAGAGCAATCTTCGGAGTTGAAAAATTACCGAGGAATTTTAGCGTAGGACTGACTGCTACATTTACCCACTAAGTGGGATTTAAAAGCTCCGATGCTTGCATCGAATAAATTGGTTTTAGCCGAACTCATACCTCGGTGGCTCTGCCCCGAGGCTGTTGATAATAAAACAATAATAAAAGTTAAAGATATGAAAGAATTTGACGCCATAATTATAGGAACAGGCCAAGCTGGTCCTTCCATTGCTGCTCGATGTGCAGCTGAAGGATTGAAGACAGCTATTATAGAAAGAGATCGCTTTGGAGGTACCTGTGTCAATACAGGTTGTACACCTACTAAAGCTTTGGTAGCAAGTGCTAAATCAGCATTCATGGCTAGACGAAGTGCTGATTACGGCGTTAATATTAGCGGTAAAGTAACTGTTGATATGAAAGCAGTGAAAGCAAGAAAAGATAAAATTGTGGAGCAGTCTAATACAGGTGTAGAAAACTGGCTCAAAAACACAGAAAACATCACCGTCTTTGAAGGTCATGCTAAGTTTGAAAGCGCAAATACAATTAGCGTTGGAGACCAAGTGTTAAGAGGCGAGAAAATATTTATAAATGTTGGAGGAAGAGCAATTATACCTGAAGGTTTTAAGGCTGTCAACTTTCTTACCAACAGCACTATGATGAATGTTGATTTTGTTCCAAAACATCTAATCATAATAGGAGGGAGTTATATAGGGTTAGAGTTTGGGCAGATGTATAGAAGGTTTGGAAGTGAAGTAACTATTATTGAGAGAGGTTCAAGGTTAGTACAGCGGGAAGATGAGGATGTGTCAGATGAAATTAGAAAGATCCTTGAGGCAGAAGGAATTAATTTCCGGTTTGATACCGATTGTATTAGTGCTGAAATGAACGGAGATCAAGTCAGTGTAAATGTTGATTGTAAGAATGGTGATAACAAGGTAGAGGGAAGCCATCTATTTTTGGCAGTCGGGAGACAACCAAATACTGATGATTTGGGATTAGACAAAACGGGTATGGAAGTCAACAGCAGAGGATTCATACAAGTTGATGATCAGTTGCGAACAAATGTACCAGGAGTATGGGCGGTAGGAGATTGTAATGGCAAAGGTGCATTTACCCACACAACTTATAATGATTTTGAGATAGTAGTAGCCAATTTATTTGACAATGACCCTCGCAAAGTTTCAGATAGAATCTTGTGTTATGGGTTGTTCATTGATCCAGCACTTGGCAGGGTAGGTATGACTGAAAATGAAGTCAGAAAATCAGGCAAGAAAGCTTTAATAGCTACGCGCACCATGAAACGAATTGCTCGTGCGAAAGAAAAAGGAGAAACAAATGGCTTCATGAAATTAATTGTTGATGCTGAAACCAAAAGATTTTTAGGCGCTACCATTCTGGGCATAGAAGGAGATGAAATAATACATTCTATACTTGACATCATGTATGCAGATGCACCTTATACTGTCATTCAACGTGCCGTTCATATTCATCCTACAGTTTCAGAATTGATTCCAACAACTTTAGCAGATTTGAAGCCCTTGATATAAGGTGCTCTTGTTTAATAAAAATAGTAAGGCAATAGAATTATTATTTACAAGTTAAAAAACGATGGAAGATGTTAAAAATACACCATATAAGAAATGCTACGATGGTTCTGGAAACAGAAAAAGACATAATTCTAATCGATCCAATGTTAGGAGATCAAGGAATCATGCCAGCCTTTACACTTTTCAGACATCCAGCAAGAAGAAATCCTACCGTTCCTCTTCCTGAAAACTCCAATTTGATACTAGAAAAAGTAACACATTGCCTGATAACTCATCAGCACCCAGACCATATTGATAGTAAAGCAGTTGCCTTTTTAATTAATAAAAACATTCCCGTTACCTGCAGTATAAAGGACGAAAAGGCATTTAGGAAAAGAGGATTGAATGTCGTTCAATCATTAAAATATTGGGAGGAACAAAAATTTCTAGGAGGAACGATTGAAGGTATTCCTGCTGAACATGGTTATGGATTTGTAGCTAAACCCATGGGAAATGTAATTGGTTTTTACCTAAAATTACCCAATCAAAAATCTATCTATCTTAGTTCTGACACTATTTACACTGCTTCGGTAGATAAAGTTTTAAAAGATTATATGCCAGAGATTAGTGTTTTGGCTTGTGGTGCTGCTCAGTTCGATTTATTTAAACGAGTTATCATGAATGAGGATGATATTTTAAAGTTTGTAAAAAATTCTTCAGGAAAAGTTATTGCAAACCATATGGAGTCCATAAATCATTGTCCATTAACTAGAAAAAAATTGAAAGAAATATTAACAACTAATGAAGTCAACGATAAAGTTTTAATTCCTGAAGATGGCGAATTAATGATTATGAAATGAGCGAGTAGCCAATTAATAATTATCATAAGACCTAAAACTCATTATGTTTGTATAAATAAAATATGTGCCACTAGGGCACTATACTCAATTGTTACCATACATTAAAAACGATTATACTACAATGAAATCATTACTTATAATACTCTTTTCTGTAATTCCAATAATTGTTTATCCACAGACAGAAAAAGTTCAAGCTGAATATAAAGATCCTGTTTTTAAGGATTTATTTAATGCTAAAATGCAAGCTGAAGTGTCATGCTACAGAATTCCAGCAATTATTACAGCGCCAAATGGGGATTTAATTGCTGCCATTGATGAAAGAGTGCCTTCATGCGGTGACTTAAAGCGGAGTAAGAACATTAATATAGTTATTCGTAGGAGTGTTGACAATGGTGATTCTTGGTCTAAAATTGAAACA
>JBLIOB010000253.1:0-6346 GCA_047639575.1 Parvicellaceae bacterium | reverse complement strand
TCAGAAAAACTAATGATTGTTCAGAAAGGTAATACGGAAAATTATTGGGTAATTGCTAGATCACTTACAGCTGACTTGTTTTATTCATTCGAAGTAACTGCTTCAGGAATAAATACTACTCCTGTAGTATCTACAATTTCAGCTACACTTTACCCTTCTTTTCTTGGTTCGCCACTTTTTGGTTGGTTAGCAGTAAATAAAGATAGAGATATTATTGCTGAAGCAAATGGCTTTGGAGCTGATGCTAAGTTATATGATTTTAATAATCTTACGGGAGTATTAAGCTTTTCCGAAACAATATCATTTCCGGGAGGTATGGGTGTTGATATTCCTTATGGCTTAGCGTTCTCCTCTAGTGGAAACGTACTTTATATAGATTGGTATGACGGGGTAAATACCATCACCTATATTAGTAGCTTTGATATGACTGCGGGAGTTGGACTAATTGCCGCAACTCAACAAGATTATCTGATTGGCAATGGCACTGAATATGGAGCTTTAACTAGAGGTCCGGACGGGAAGATATATGGAGCTAGATCTGGATTTACTAATCTAATTAGTGTAAGTACTCCAGAAAATTATCTCGCCCCAACCTTAAACATTTCTGGACACGACCCCTCTCCTGGCGCTGTATATATTGGTATGCCAAACATGACTTATTATAATCATCCTGATAATTTTAGCGACTCTCTTGCGGGTGGTGATCGCATTGTTTGCCCTAATGAACAAGCATTAATTGGAGATGTAGCTAGCGATTCGATCTGGGGTACCTATTATTGGGAGCCTTCTGCAATGGTGATGAATGCCAATAATGCGAATACACTTACAGTTGCGTTACCTGTTAATCAGCAATTTACTTTAGCTGTAATTAATAATTGTGGCGATACTATTAAGAAAGATACGGCATGGGTGAGTGCTACCTGTGTTAGTTTACCTATAGAACTTTTATCTTTTGATGGATATAAAGATGGGAGTGTGAATCATTTAGAATGGACTAGCGCTATTGAGATTAACAATGATGTATTTATAATTGAAAGGTCTACCGATGGAGTTAATTTTAATTCTTTAGGAACTGTTTTGGGAGCAGGAAATAGTTCTACTACCCTACATTACAATTTTATAGATGATGCCCCTGAAAATGGAACGAACTACTATCGCCTAAAGCAGGTAGATTTTGATGGAGCATTTTCTTATTCTCAGATGATTGCAATAGCAAATGATGAAAAAAAGATGACATCAATATACCCTAATCCAACTAATGGAATTTTAAATATATCTGCTAAAAACCGAAATAAAATCACACATGTTTTTGTTCAAGACACACATGGGGGAGTAGTTGAAACATACACTACACCTGACCAAATTAACATTTCACATCTTTCATCAGGAATGTATTTTATTCAAATTTTACATCAAGATAATAAAACAGAAACATTAAAAATAAACTTATACTAACTGGGGAGATAATCCACATTTAAATTTTAAACTATGAAAAAAACTTTACTACTTATTGCATCTGGAATTGCTTTTTCAGTAAATGCTCAAATTGTTCACACTGACTTAACACCTGACAGCATTGTGAGTTCAAACTATGACCTAGATATTGATTTAGATAACAATAACGTAGATGATTATCGTTTTCATGGAGAAGTTGTTGCTGGGCCTCCTTCTTCTGAATTTACTTTTATTGAAGCTGGAGGAGTTGGAAGTTCTAATTACACTTTGAATTCGAGCGCAACTGAATTAAGTGTTTTAAATTTTGGAGACACTATCAACTCAGGAGCTACTATTTGGCAACAACTTACAAGCACAAACGCAGTGATGACCACTTATGTGTTAGCAAGCCCGGTAGCTGGTTTATGGCCCAACCAATCAGATAAATTTATTGGGGTTCAATTCCTCATCAGTTCCAACTATCATTTTGGATGGATTAAACTCTCTACGGATGCAACAACCAACCAAATTACGGTGAAAGAATATGCATACAACACTACATCTGGACAACAAATACTTGCTGGACAAACTGTTATTACTGGTACTGGAGTTTCAGAAAATGTATCAAATCAGGTTAAGATATTCCAATCAGGGGCAGTTCTTAGTATCAATACAATTGAAAATGTATATGCTAGTTACTCGCTTTGTGATTTATCAGGGAAAGTAGTTGCCTCTGCACAAATTTCAGATTCAAAAGAATCCTTGAACGTTACTGACCTTACAACTGGTTTTTATCTCATCACGTTAATCGGAAAAAATGAACAATTAGTACAACATCAAAAACTATATATACAACGATAAACAATATTCACGGACCCTCAGGCTATGAAAAAACTTGCGCTCATATCGATTCTGCTCCTTGCAATAAATTGCAATGGACAAGATTTGCATTTTAGTCAGATCTATAATTCACCCCTTACCTTAAACCCAGCGTTAACGGGCTTGTTCATTGGAGACCAAAGGGCGTGTATCAACTTTAAAGACCAATGGAGATCCATCGGCAAAACCTACAGAACTTATGCAGTAAGTTACGACCAGGGCATATTTAAAAAATCAAAAAAAAATGTTTACCTCGGAATTGGAGGCCATATATTTGCCGACAAAGCAGGTGACTTGGGCCTTGGCAACACTCGAGCTCAATTGAACCTATCAGGAATTGTCAAAATAAACCGTTCTCAAATGCTTTCTGGTGGAATGTATCTTGGGTACTCGCAAAATTCAATTGATTTCAGCCAAGGTCAATGGGATTCTCAATATTCTGGTGGAAGTTATGACCCATCGCTATCTTCTAACGAATTAACATTGAATTCGGATGCTTGGGGATATGGAGACATTGGAGCAGGAATTGCATGGTATTATGAAACCAGCGAGTCAACATTATCTTCATATGACGCGTTTAGATTTAATGTTGGACTGTCTGTAAATCATTTGAACAGACCAAAACTCAAATATGCCGCTAACAATTACTACTCGGATGAAAGACAATATGTAAAATTCATTGTTCATGCAAACTCATTCATTGGCGTACCGAATACGGATATGGCATTTAATCCGAGCATTACAATTTCCAGCCAAGGGCCTTCAACCGAAATAATCGTTGGATCACTTTACCGAGTACGTTTTCGAGAAGCATCTAAATACACTGGGTATTTTAAAGAAGGAGCATGGTCTATAGGCGTACATTATAGAGTGAAGGATGCTATTATCCCGTCAGTTTTATTTGAAGCTGATAATTTTGCCGTTGCTTTTAGCTACGATGCAACTCTTTCAAAACTAGCTACCTCAAATGCGAAAAAAGGTGGATTTGAAATCTCTGTTCGATTTGTAAACCCAAATCCATTCTTATATAAAAGATCAAAGGCAGTACCATCGCTTTAAAAGGGTGACAGAGGTATCATCTAAAAAATACAGTTGCGAGTGTAAAAAAGCTATGTCCAACTCAGGTCCAGTATATTAATTCCACTATTTGCAAAAGCATAAATCGAATTAATTAACTTACCTGTTCAAACCTATTCGATGAAGAACTCATTTATTCTCCTAACTACTCTTATTTTTGCCGCTTGCGGATCAGAAAACACAGACACTTTGGAATCAACTAGCGATACAGTAACTGCACCTATTGCAGAGAAAAAGGCTCATGAAATGACCATTCATGACCATACTAGAAATGACGAATATTACTGGATGAATGAGCGAGATGCTCCCAAGGTATTGGATTACCTAAATGCGGAAAATGCTTACACTAAATCGAAATTAGCTCACACAAAAGAACTCCAATCAACTTTGTTTTCTGAAATGAAGGGTCGGATTAAAGAAACTGACGAATCAGTTCCATATAAAGAAAATGGCTACTTCTACATTACAAAATTCGAAGAAGGCAAAGAATATTCTATTCATACTAGAAAAAAGGAATCTTTAGAAGCTAAAGAAGAGCTGTTAGTGGATGCCAATGTTTTAGCGGAAGGGAAAGAGTTTTTCTCTTTGGCAGGTGTGGACGTCAGCCCTAATAATGAAGTTCTTTCTTATGCATTTGATGACGAATCAAGACGATTGTGGAAGATCCATTTCAAAAATTTATCCACCGGAGAAATGTACGCTGATGAGCTATTAAATACGGATGGAAGTATCGCTTGGGCAAACGACAACAAAACGATTTTTTACGCTCAAAAAGACACAGTTGATCTGCGTCCTGGGGCAATATGGAAACATACACTTGGAACTCCACAGTCTGAAGACGTTTTGGTTTATGAAGAAAAAGACAACACATTTTATGCAGAGGTTTGGAGAACTAAGTCCAATCAATTTGTAGTAATTGGCGCAACAAGTACCTTAACTTCAGAGTACCAATTTATTTCTGCAGATGATCCTTCTGGAGAATGGAATATGTTTCACCCTAGAGAAAGAGGATTGGAGTACCATATCTCTCATTTCGAAGATCAGTTTTATGTGAGAACAAATCTTGACGCATTGAATTTTAGATTAATGAAATGCTCTCTTAATGCTACGACCAAAGATCATTGGCAAGAAGTTATTCCTCATCGCGAGGATGTTCTATTAGAAGGAATGGACATTTTCAAAAAGTACATGGTACTAGATGAACGTGCTAATGGTTTAACCGGTATTAGAATCATTAATCAGGAAAACGGAGAAGATCATTATATTGAATTCAATGACGAAGCTTATGTCGCATATGGAGGATATAACCCCGATTTCGAGACAGGTATATTAAGATATTCGTACTCTTCATTGAATACTCCTTGGACCACTTACGATTATAACATGGGGACAAAGGATCAGGAAATGATGAAGCAACAAGAAGTTGTTGGAGGCTATGATGCTGCCAACTACGAGTCTAAACGTTTCATGGCAAAAGCAGACGATGGAACGGATATTCCAATTTCAATTGTTTATAAAAAAGGAATGGAATTAGACGGCACTAATCCAACTGTTTTATACGCTTATGGCTCTTACGGTTCAAGCACTGATCCAACTTTTAATGCAAATCGAATTAGTCTCATCGATAGAGGATTTATATGGGCCATTGCACACATAAGAGGTGGTGAAGAAATGGGCAGAAAATGGTATGACGATGGAAAACTATTAAAGAAAATGAACACGTTTACCGACTTTAATGACTGTGCAGAACACCTTATCGCTCAAAATTATACGAGCTCGGAAAAATTATTTGCGTTAGGTGGAAGTGCTGGTGGATTATTAATGGGAGCGATCATTAATTTACAACCGGAATTATATCAAGGCGTAATCGCAGCGGTTCCTTTTGTGGATGTTGTTACCACTATGTTAGATGAAGATATTCCACTTACAACAAGTGAGTACGATGAGTGGGGAAATCCAAATGACAAAGAATATTATGAATATATGTTGTCTTATTCTCCATATGATCAAGTAAAAGCCAAAGACTATCCCAACTTATTAGTAACTACAGGATATCATGATAGTCAAGTGCAATACTTTGAACCAGCCAAATGGGTCGCTAAACTTCGAGACATGAAAACGGATGACAATCTATTGCTTTTTGAGTGCAATATGGATGCTGGCCATGGTGGTGCTTCAGGACGATTCCAATCACTAAAAGAAACGGCTTTAGAATATGCTTTCTTTATAGATTTAGCAGGATTGAACCAATGAGATATTGCCTGTTAATAATTGGTTTTTTCCTTTGTTCAGGATGCACCGTAACCCTTGACTCCAACTATTTTGTTGGAAATTGGAAAACAATTGAAGAAAGAGTTGGCGAAGAAAAATTAAACGATGAAATCTCTGATGCAGTTAATACCTTTAATGCTGATGGGGTTTTAAAAATCATCGAACCGGGAGAAGATGACGCACGAAAATCATGGACTTTTCACAAAGAACAATCGTATCTTATAGTTGAAGGAGATTCTTCAAAAATTGTTTCGTATAACAGAAAGCAATTCACTATATATTTCAAAAGCATGGATGCGTCTGTGGTAATGAAACGAACAAAATAACCTTAGGCTTGGTTCTCTCCTTCCTCGAATGACAAATCCAGTTCGACACCTAACAAAGGATCTAATTTCACCCTTGCAATTGTATCGGTAGGGACTAAATACCTAACCTCCTCTTTCATAAAAATAATACCATCTACAACCTTACCTTTAAAAGGAAAGCGCGTACTTTCTAATTCCCCACTCTTGTAATTCGCCAACAACTCCTCTTGCACTCTACCAGGTAATTCGTAAAACCTTTTCATATATGTTTTCATAGTTCTAGTTTTTATTCTTGCTGGTAATAAGTTAGAAATTATATGCGTTCGATTCATAGCTAAATCGCTGATTGTTAATAACTAGAAAATGTTGATAAGCAAAAT
>JBLIOB010000252.1:0-6353 GCA_047639575.1 Parvicellaceae bacterium | reverse complement strand
CCTTAAACCCTGTTGTTATTCTTATCCTTCGCTTTATATTTCGATGATCTTGCTCAACTATATTGTTGAGATACTTACATTGTCTTATCTTGATTTTCTTAATTGAAGCCGATCTCTTATTTACAGTGCAAATAGCCATCTTATTAGTTCCGCTCTTGTCAATATTTACCACTCTCGGGCTTCCACCGGGCCTAATAGCTTAGACGGACTTGTATTTATAATGCAAGTGTTTATCTAAAGCTTTTAGAATCAATTACTTACTCGATATTGATCAAGAATTCTCGAACTATTTGCCCGCTAATCATCACTTTCCCGTTGCCATGTAGCACCATCTTCAATTAATTTGACAAATACGCGCTGATCACTTCGGAAACTCTAATCAATAATTAGCTTCCGAATTGACACCTTACGATCTTCCGCAACCATTTTAATCAGGTACATGCCCTTTTTGAATGAGCTAAAATCTAAAGTAAAGTATTCGGAATTTTCTGATTGTTGGAACACTAGATTTCCGATCATATCGAAGACCAATAGCTCACCATTTTCATATGATTCTGAGAATTGGAAATTGACAATGCCTGTTGATGGATTCGGGTAGATTTTAAAATCTATATCAGGAATGGAAAGTTCTTCAATTGCGTTTACCCATGATGTTGGACATCCAATACTATCACAGCCGTTACTGTCAAGTTTAACAAGCCAAGAATAGCTATCAGTAGGAGCGAAAAAATTGGTTACCCACCCAGCGAGTAAAATGCCATTGTCTGACGTTCGAATCATATCCCAAAAATAATTGTGATTGATCCCTCCAAATTGGGACCAAGATCTTTCCCACTGAATATCTCCTGATGAATTACTTTTCAAAAGCCATGCATTCAAACCGTCATTCATTGTAGAGTCATAGAAAACACCTGAAATAATATATCCTCCGTCATTTGTCTCAATTGGCTTAGTTCCATAAAGAAGGTCAGTTTCTCCATTTCTGTCAAATTTGTTTGTCCAAATTGTGTCGCCCGTAGGGTATAGTTTACTTATAAATGAATCAGGAGTAACGGCCCCAGAATTTCCAACTGCGCCTATCAATAAAACATTGCTATCTGATAGAACGTTGATGGAACAGGTACCATCGTCATAGATTGAACCAAAAAATTTCAACCACTCCTGAGTTCCTATTGACGATATTTTCAGAACAAACATGTCTATATCATCGGTTGGAGATGAATCGTGATAAACACCGCAGATATAGTAACCTCCAGAGGGACATTGGACAATTTCAAAAGCATCATCATTATATAACCCTCCGTAGTATTGTCTCCAAATTTCATTACCAGCCGAGTCTGTTTTTAAAATGAAGACGTCTTGGTAGCCTCCACCAGATGGAATGTCAGTATTTCCAACATGAATGAATGTGCCGTCATCGCACAATAGAGTGGATTTTATTTGCATCCAAGTGTCACCTGCATCTCCATACTCTTGGTACCAGATTGAGTCTCCCAACAAGGTATATTTAGCCGCAAAGCAAACCGCGCTATCGTAGATTCCGCTAACCGTGTCTAAAATTCTGATCCCAGTAACTAATAAAGAAGAATCCAAGGTCAAATTCATTCCTTTACCTGCGTCAGTTGCACTGAACGCAGTATTCGGTTTGGATTTAAGGGTTTTGGTCCAAACGGTATCTCCATAGAGATCAAACTTAGTCAACATGACGTCTCTACGATTAGCTTTTGGCGAGTTAAAGCAATGGAAATAATTGCCATCATGTTCAATAACTGAGCAGCCAAGATCACTCCCATTTAGATTTGTTTCATAAGTCCGATTAAAAGTAATCTGCCCCTGGGAAACCAGCGGCAGAAGTATAAATATGTATATAAGTTTCTTCAATTATTTCAAAACAAGCTTTTGCAAATACGTATTGCCAGTAGTACTTGTTACACTTACCAAGTAAATCCCTTTGCTTAAAGAACTTAGATCTTCGGAGAAAATTGTCTTGCTGACCTGACGTTTTACTACTTGCTGTCCCATTAAATTAAGGATTGTAATAGTACCGTTTAACGCATCTTCAGGTAATTCAATTGTTATCCACCCGGCTGTCGGATTTGGGTAAACCTTCATCAAATTTTGAGTTGGATGAATGATGCCCGTGTTTTCACTTACAATTTGAGATTTTGGTGCATCTATATCCTCTCCTGGACGATCAAAATATTCACCGAATACCAGTTTCAAAATTGTTTGAGCCTTGATTGCTATTGCGCCATCTTCTGCCGCAACACTACGTAAGTTTTGTTCTTGAACTTCGCTTAAATTAAAGAGACTTCCTTTTGTATTCCTTATTTCAATGTAGGTCTGAAAGAAATCGCAAAACTTGGTAAGTTTGTGCGACTTAGGATTCCCTGGGTCACTTGCTTCTAAATAAGCTGCCTTCTGTCTTATCGCAGCGATATGAATTGTTGCTTTTGAGCGATCTTTTTCAGCTTGAATCGGCACTAATGCGCAAAGGGCCTCCAACGTGCCCTCGTCCTCAAGTAAAGAAACGGCCTGATCTAATTGTCCAGTCTGTAGATATATCCTGACAATGTCGTTTAGAACTACGAATCGAGTCGTTATAACCACATTGATTGTAGCTTCAAGCTCCTGTCTGCCTGACACCCCTTCTTGAGCATTTCTAATATTATTTTTAATTCCATTAGACATGTTGCTGTTTTCTACAGCATCCATCACTGATATTTCCAATGGTGAATTAGCAACAAGAATTTGTTTCTTATGCCCACCCGGCATATTAGATTCGACAAGGTGATTTAAAACATTATCAGATAAATAGGGAGAAGCATTTAATAGATTGTTTTTAGCTTGTCCAGGAGGATCATTATCAATCGTTTCAATTAATTCAACTTTGTCACCTGTTGCACGTATATCTTCCAGTAACGTTATTTCATTGCTTAGAATTAGCATGCTAGCATCCAAATCTGGAAGAGGGTCACTTGGGTCACCAGTTGGACCAGAAATGCTTTGTGGGCAATCATTCACGTCAGAGGGAGCACATGGCAATATTGCCACGCTTCCAGCGGAAAAGCATAATGGAGTAAATCCGCTCTGACCCGAATAAATAAATGGAATACCATTATTTAGAATTTGACTAATTCCAGAACATGGTACTTGAAAATTATTGTTGGCCGGTTCAGTTGCAATCGAACCACAAGTTCCTTGATCTCCTAGCACTCCAGACGTTATTGCCCAGTCAAAAGAGCTAGGGTCAGAATTTGCGTAGCTATTGCAATCAACTTTAAGGTTTGGATTAGACTGCGACATTTGTGTTCCAATAGCTAAATCAGTGAAATCATTCAACCTTAGAGACGCGCCCGTCCCGAGTAAACCGCTGTTCTCATTATAAATCCCAACATTCAAAGTAAAAGAAGTTGAAGCACCAATTGGTAGGTGATTAAAAGTGTTGTTTTCAATTTTGTATCCACTAGCAGCTGTAGCATAAACTCCAAAGTGTTTTCTCAACGGAATTGTTCCGTTTGGCAAAGTTATATCCTGCTTGGATACATCGAAATTACAGTTATAAACTTCCGAGTATTCAATACCTTCTAAGGTCACTCCATATAGGTTGTTGTCAAACTGGGCACCTTTTATTTTCGCAGATGAAGCACCCGCAGTTCCGTTAATTTCAACTCCCTTATACAAGCCAACAAAAGTTGTTGGAACATTTGCAGGAACAGGAGAAGGTCCAGAAAGATCGGTCGATTCAAATACATTGTAAGAAGCATTAAAAGAAACGATTCCAACTGGGCGATCAAACCAGCCCAAGTTCAGTATGGAGTTATCATACTCGAAATTACAACCTGCTATTCTGTTTCCATGGTAATTCCACATCGTCAACATTGCATTAGTTGCCGGTCGTTCATTGCCAAGGTATCGATCTCGGCTAACCATAATATTGTCATTAGTGAAGTTACATTCTCGAAATTCACTTAACAAGAGGTTTCTTCCTTCGGAATAAGGGTACGAAGTAAAATGTACTGCTCGTCTACAATTTTTAAAGACCACTTTTTCGGCATACACTCGTCCACCTCCCAACTGCGCAACATCAGGAGAAAGTGCACCCCCGTCAGGATTGAATCGAATTGCATTTGCCAATACTCCAATACGTGCATTTTCAAATGTAGAATTTCTGGCGTCAAGATATCCTTGATTAATAAGGTTTTCACTTAAATTGTTGTTTCCATGTAACTGCACTCCTAGCCACATCCATTCCTTACCACATGCACTCAAGCCTTTAAGAATAGCTCCATTTTTAAGAGTTAACTTACCTCCGGCCTGAACAATTATAGTTGGAAGTATTAGACCTGAACTATTTTTTGCCAAGTCGGACGGATTATTGAGTTCCGCATAATCAGCAAATTGTACAGTAATTCCATCAATGAGTAGCTCAGAACCAGAGGGCACTATAATTTTTGAAAACACCTTTTTGTCCGTCCCAGACCACGAAGTAGTACCTGATGGTAGAGTCATATCTGACACAATTACATCAGGATCAGCTGGCCCATTTATAGCAGTGTAATACTCCTTTACTTGACAGTCTGAACCCAATTTCACTAAATAGTAATCATCAAAATTTCCACCCGTATTTCCAGAAATAACTAGTTTTCCTTCTTGATCTTCGGTTATCGAGTAGAGACATTCTTGTCTTTTTAGATTTCCTGGCACGCATTCTCTAGGTTGATTGTCTTCACTATCAAACTGCGTTGACCAAATAAGGTTGTCAGATGCATCGTATTTGGCCACAAAGGCATCAGTATCCCAATAGCCTCTTCCCGGGAAAAAGATATCGCAAGATGGGTCAGGTGATTCTGACAAAGGTGCACTCCCATTATAAGTTGGAGACCTCACTGAAGTTACAAGTGCGTAACCCCCATCGTTGGTTTCTACAAAGTCAGATCTTAAATCATACGCATGAACTTCGGAAACAAAAAACTCACCACCTAAGGATCCGCCAGTAAAAGGATTTATTTTATATACCCATAGGTCACCAGAGTTGTTTCCAGCGCCTGCACATACAGAGCAATCAACAAATGCACCCACTAAAAAATAACCAGCACTATGGTAAACTTGACCAATTGCTCCGGTTCTTATATTTGCAGCGCCAGCAGGAGACTGAAAGTAAGTCCTTCCGGATTCAGCAAGAGAATTAGTTATCGAAATTGCAAATCCTCTTTGGTCAAAGCTTGGGCTTAATTTAAACTCCCTTCCTGTTAAAAGCAAATTGCCAAATCCGTCTGCTTCAATTCTTGCTGACCTTGCAATACTTACATTGGATTCGCTAAACGGTAATCCAAATAATTCATGTTGATAAATTGATTTGTTAACCACATACCCTGTTCCGGGATTTAATCGTGCAACATACGCAAATTGAACTGGCCCTGCACTGGTTGTTCCAAATGGATCAGTAGCTTGAGCTTCACCAGTAATGTATAAGTCTCCGTTATCGCTCAGGGCTATTCCAAACCCAAGGGACCTATGGTCCCATGCATAATCTGGATCAGAAACTAAAAAATCTTCAAACCCGTAAAGATAATTCCATTGAACAATTCCATTTCGATCAATTCGAATTACGTTAACGTGTCTTCTAGCATCATCAATTAAATCACCATTTACATCACAATCAGAAAGAAAATTACTTGGCGCGGCAGCGGTTGGATTATATGCAAGTAAGTTTCCATCCAAATCAGTACTCGATCTATTCCCTCCTATCATGACAAAATCACCTCCAGGTAATTGAACGACATCCTGTAAGTCAAAGTTATTCAACTCTTTGCACCACACCATATTTCCTCTTAGATCGTAGTACGCTGCGGTTCCTTGAGTACACCCAGATTTTTGATACTGGTCAGTGCCTAATTGGTCATATAAGGCCGGACCATTTGCCAATAAAGTATTTCCACAAGAGTAACAAGTGTTGCTAAGTGCGGTTGAAAGGTCATCTTTATTAGTTGGTGTGATCACCCAATCTGTATAGCCTACAGTGAGGTAGCCTTGCGTCACCCCGCTTGTGTTGACATCATTTGCATGGCCATACCACCAATCTTCCCCACTTTCATCTTGAGTTTGAAAAGACCCATCGTACGAATCATCCATCCAATCAATTGCTCTCCAATCAATTCCAGGCGAAGGAGATTGTGAAATTACATTTGTAATTGATATTACAATACTGATGAAAACAAAGGATGTAAAGTACTCCCCATCCTTAGGACAGGATTAAGTTAATTCTTAATTTATTAAGAAGCCATAGCTTTCTGATAATAGATATTATCAGGCGGAACTTTTCCGATTTTCGTATGACGTCTTTCTTGGTT
>JBLIOB010000251.1:0-6392 GCA_047639575.1 Parvicellaceae bacterium | reverse complement strand
AACAATTCAATCAACTCGCAGTTATTTTAATGTTAGTTGCCCTGATTGTCGAATCTACTTATTATGCGGAAACTCATTATTATATAGTTCAATCAGAGCAAGTCGAGATTGGCCAAGTTATTAAGGGTAATACTGAGTCTGAAGATCTGGTTATGATTAATTATGGAAATTACGATAGTAAATGCCCTAACTTTCTTTACCGTTCTAGACGAAATGGATGGCAAATAATGGACTATGGAATTGAAGGTTCGATTCTTTACCAACTAATGAAAGAAGGAGCTACTCAATTTGCATCTATTCGAGAAAACAAAATTGAAGGTGAAATAGCTCATTTCTTGGCCGAATTTCCGGTACAAGAAATTGCGTTAAAATCGTCTAAGAAGAAAGTATTTTTATATGACTTAGATGTGGCTCATATTTGGGAGTCAATGCCCGATGAAGAAAAGGCTTTTTTCTCAAGAACTAATAGATGAAGCCCAATGAACCACCGATCTTCTATCACTTTAAAATGTTCTTTTAGGATAAAGATATTTTCAACGTCATCAGCTTTCTTTGAAATATAGATTAATGTATCAGGCTTGATGTAATTAAAAAGTTCATGTCCAACGTTATCAATAAAATACATCTGTTTGTTATAGCTTCTTTTTATTGCATCTCCGGCTAATTTGAATTCATCTTGATCCGCATAATATAGGTAGGGGCGGTACATGAAAACGGGTGCAACTAGAGTATGAGCTTCCGGGTAATATGTTTTTACATAATTAACAGCTCCTTTCCAATCTTCTCCAGTACTAGTTTTTATATTAAAAGTTAAAATGAGTAGGAGTACAAAACTTGCTGAAGATAGTAATTGAAGGTTTTTCATCTCCAGTTTTGAAATAGCATATCCAATGCAAAAGAGGATCAAAAGGGCTCCTACAAAAATATATCGTTCTATAAAAAATGGAACGTACATGGAAACGAAGAAAGCCGCTGTTATGTACAATATGGGAAGCAACATGACCAATTTGTTTATCCATTTCTTGACAAGTATAAAGGACGCGGCTAGCGCTACTATTAGAGTAAACCCAAACCAATTCGCACCGTTGGAGAATTGAATCCACATAGGCCAAAGCTCGTCCGGGCTAGGTGAGTGTATCCATGAAGAAGTGCTTGAGACTTTGTCAGAAGTAATCCAGAACATGATTGGCACGATAGACAATAGCCCTATTAAGTATACCCAGCTATATTTAAAGGTGTTCTTTCTAAATATGATTAAACAAACAATTGGAATTTCAACAAGTATGAGTACGAAATTGGCGTAATGCAAGTACATCAATAGAACTAGACTAATCGAATGTATAACTAGTCTTTTGAGCGTAGCTAATTCTATTGCACGTAGTAAAAAGAAAAACGATAATACACCTGCAAAACCTGAAATAGCGTGCACTCGTGCCTCATTTCCATAGAAAAATAAAGGCTCACAGAATGCGATACCAACAGCTAGAAGCAGTGCATTGACTAAAGTTGTCTTGGACCGAAACAGTAAAAATGCTAAACCAACAACTAAACTTGAAAATAATAAGGACAAAGATCTTACCGATATTTCTGATATGCCAAACCACTTAATCCAACCATGCAAAAGGAGAAAATGAGTAGGCGGATTAGCTTCTTTTTCAAAGATTTGACTTAATTCTGATAAGTCTTGTTGACTGTAATAAACACTATATGCTTCGTCTAAATTGAAGCTTGAACTGTGAAGGAACTGAAATTTACTCCCGAAATTAAGTGAGACTAGTAATAATGCGATTAGTAAATGTTGCCATTTCATTCGCTGTAAAACCCTTGTTCCTCGGGCTGTCTGTACTTCCAGATTTTGTGAAATACCTTTATCTCATATGGAAGTGAGTAGATACCACTACCATATCGGATTCCTGAAAATGTCTTAAGTACGGCTTTTTTCCAACCGATAATTCTAAAGTCAGACGCGGTTGGATAAAAACCATTTAATACGGTTTCAAAATTCTTAATTTTATTGATCATTTTTGGCGTGAGCCAAGGAGTCAATGGGTTTTTTCGTAAATCGAAATTTTCCCAACTAGGCGAAATCCAATCTTCAAGTTTCTCCGGAAATTTGAACCCGTGCTCGGTAATTAGGGCGTAAAGATCTGATCCTTCTGTAGGAACCGGACTATACAGATAAATTATTATCTCTGTATTCGGGTTAATTTTTTTTATCTCTTTGATAAATTTTATGTCCTGGTCAATTTGATTTTGAACTTTCTCTTCTGAGTCAGCTGGCATTCCTAAAACAAAAGAATACTCAGGAACTATGTCCAGATCTTTTAATCTTCCAGCAAATTCTCGTATTTGAGCTGCTGATTGAGTACCGCCTTTGTCCATTTGCGCAAGTACATCATCGTTTCCTGTTTCAGCCCCAAGAAATATCATTTTCAATCCTGATTTGCGAAGTAACTTTAAATCATCATCAGAATATTTGTTGATTGTATCAATTCTGCCTTCGCCCCACCAACTAATTCCTTGGTTCAGCATTAATTCTGCAAATGCCACAGTTCTTTTCCGAGATGTAAAGAAATTATTATCATGAAATTCTATAGCATCAATTCCATATTCATCTTTAAACCACATCACGTCTTTAAAGACTCTTTCAGCAGACATTCCTTTCCACTTGGCATTATAAATTGGAACAACCGCACAGAATGAACATGTGAATGGGCAGCCAAAACTTGAATGATAAGCCAACGTTTTATTTCCTAAAAATGTTTTAGCTAAATAATTTTCAAGATCGTATGTTTCATTAAGCTTGAGGTAAGGGAAAGGCGGAAGCCCATCCATATTAGGAAGCGCTTCTTTAACGGTCTTAACATATTCACCGTCTTTTTTATAGATTAAATTTCTTGTATTACCTACTTCAGTATTAGCCTCCAAAGCCTCCAGTAAAGCAGGGAATGCTGAATCTCCCGGACCATTTATTATAAAATCTACGTAGCCACTGTCTAGACTTGAACCGTATTGATTACTAGCGAAGTAGCCACCCCAAATTATTTTCACGTCAGGGAATAATTCTCTAACTTTTTTAGAAATAGGAATCGCTTGCTTGAGCTGAGGCCCTGGCATTACCGTAACTCCAAAATATTTTATAGTTCCTAGTTTAATTAAGTCAAGAATTTTCAATTCTGGATCTAACTCTAGATTCCCATCAATAAATTCATATTCAAATTTACCATCAATTGAGGCACCTACCTGTAATATTGAATTAGGCATTCTGTGCTTTCCATTAGCACTTCTAGGATTAAATATGATGATCTTTGCAGCCAAGGATCGAAGATATTAAGTTTATATGGATTACTGTTGATTGTAGTCTATTTTTGACAAACTAATGAAGAAGATCGTCTTATACAATCCTAAAGCAGTGTTCTACGATATGCCGTTAGCTTTAATTGCCATCGCAAGCAATCTGGATCGAGGTAAATATGAACCTATAATTATTGATGGTAGGATTTCTAAAGATCCATTAAAAGATATCTTACTCGAACTTGAGGGAGCCCTTTGTTTCGCGGTTACGTGTTTGACAGGAGCTCCATTGAAGGACGCAATATACATCAGCGAAAAGGTAAAAGAGGCCTTTCCTGGACTTCCAATAATATGGGGGGGCTGGCATACTTCTTTGTTTCCAACTCAGCCATTAAAAGATTTATCATGTATTGACATTACTGTTCAAGGTCAAGGAGAATTAACTTTTTCGGAATTAGTAGAAGCTATTGATCAGTGTAATACCTTGGAATCCATCGCGGGTATTTCTTATAAATTGAATGGTAAAGTTACCAAGAACAAGCCAAGGGTGATTTCGGAAATGGATAATATGGTGATGCCAGATTATTCTTTAATTGATATTGAGGCATATTTTAGTAAAAAGAAAAAGAGGCAATTTGATTTCATAAGTTCCACTGGTTGTCATTTTAGATGTGCTTTTTGTGCTGATCCTTTTGTCTTTAGTAGAAAATTCACTTCGTTAAGTCCGGATGTGTTTGCTAGTCAGTTAATTGAACTACATGACAAGTATCAGTTTGATGATTTGAATTTTCAGGACGAGACCTTTTTCACGTTCAAAAAGGATATTATAAAAATGGCTGAATTGCTGATGGAGTCAGGTAAGAAGTTCACGTGGGCTGCAACTATGAGGGCAGACCAAGGTAGCCGAATGTCTGAAGACGAGTTTGTTTTATTAAAAAGGAGCGGTTTAAGAAGACTGTTGATAGGAGTAGAGTCAGGATCGCAAGAAATGATGGATTGGTTGAAAAAAGATATCAAAATGGAGCAAGTTTGGCTCTGTGCTGATCGTTGTAAACGATTGGGAATTGACGTCATTTTTCCATTCATAGTTGGGTTCCCTGAAGAATCAGATGAGAGTGTAGAGAAATCTAAAATCATGATTAAAAAACTACGCTCAATGTCAAACGGGTTCGATACTCCGGTGTTTTATTTTAAACCTTATCCGGGTTCTGCAATTACCGATGACGTTGTAAAACAAGGCTATGATCTACCCAGTAAAACGGAAGATTGGGCCGATTTTGATTACATTGGTTCACATGGCCCTTGGGTATCTGATGAGAAGTACAAAGACATTGAAAACCTTAAGTTTTATCTAAAAATTGCATACAAAAAGCTCCCAATGATTGTAAGACCAGTTCAATCTATAGCCAAGAGAAGATTAAGAAAGGAACGATATGGTTTTGCATGGGAAAAAGTACTATTGCGTAGATACTATGGTACAAAGAAATTATCGTAATTAGAAGGCACTACAGCACCTACTACATGCTGGAAGAAGGCCGTTTGATTTTGATAGGTTTTTTCTGAAAGTGGATAGTACATTAGAATGCCAGATTTCCTTTAAGCTAGAATCGTTCATATTTCCTAAAGTTAAATTGTAGCATCTTCCGTGAGCAGGTATTACAGACCCGTCTGATTTGATCATAACGTTTCTAAAAATGTCTTTGCACCCTTTTCCCATCAATTTTTCAGGCTTATTATAAAAGGTGTCTAGCTGATCTTCTGTATGTATGTTTGGAGAAAATATGAGTTCAAATGGAAATTCTTCCTTATCAAGTCGGGTAAGTTCTATATGTAATTTTGACAAATCTAAATCTGCAGGATTGAATTCGTCAATATTAGATATGGTTGCAGGATATATATCTCCGTATACTAAGTTGTGCTGATCTGCTGTTGTTTTGTTAGTATAATTTGGATGCATGAACCCAAGATGTTTCAACGGGTATTTGCTGAAATATTTTGCAAAGTCAAGGAGTTCATCTTGATTCCAGTTAGTGATGACGCAAAAAACGGATATTGAAGGCGGGTCTGTTGATTCAAGTAATTTTTCAATTCCTTCTACGGCTCTTTGGAATGAGCTTTTATGTCCTCGAATAAAATTGTGCGTTTCTTGCAATCCGTCAAGCGAAATATTAAGATCATTAACTTTTGCCTTAATCAGAATATCGCTTTTCTGCTTTAAGTTGAGGGCATTTGTGGTAACTGACGTAAATAGATTTTTACGTTTAGCGTATTGTAAACTTTCTTCCAGATGCGGGTAAATCAAAGGTTCAGTAAATGCGTAACCGATTTTAACTTTAGGGTAATATTTAGCGGCATCATCAAATATTTTTTTCACCAAGTCCATTGGCATGTTCATTGGGTGCGTACCTACTAAATTTGTTGCAAAATTGGTCGTATTGCTCTTGGTACCAACATCGCACATTTTACAATGAAGGTTGCAAATGTTGTTCACTCCAAGAACGATCCATTCAGGTGAGAAATGAAAACTTCCTGGAAGAAAATTTTCGTTTGCAGCTCGAATTTTAGACTTAACAGACATTTAATATTTGAATTCGTTGTTAATGGTTCTACAAATAAACATAAAATGAACTGTTTAGAAAGCTTTTGGCACTTGGCTATTGCAAGTTTGAAGCTTTTAGAGGATAATTGAAGTAACTGAAGAACTATTTATTGGTCCAGATGATATGGTATAGACTACTCTTATTCTTAAAAACAGTTCGATTGAGTACTTGCGTTATTTTTGCAGTCTGCGGGTATAATTGAAACCCTTCTGTTTGGAAAAATTTAAGATCCAGATAGCTCAGTACTTTTCTGAAGGGTTCAGTTAAATAAAAACTAGTGCCGTATTTAATTTCAAATGCCTCAGCAGTTTCATTATAATAGTCAATTGAGTTTTTAGTTTTTGATTTAATATTCAACCCGGTGATTATAATAGAACCACCTTTTTTAATTTTGGATTTACAAATTTCGATAAGTTTGGGAACATCTGAATAGTATTGAATTCCTCTATTGAAAACAATGAAGTCAAATTCAGTCTGCATTAGATCAATATGCTGAGG
>JBLIOB010000250.1:0-6408 GCA_047639575.1 Parvicellaceae bacterium | reverse complement strand
AAGATCGAAGGATGATCTGAGTTATACTCAAGGCAATTAGAAATCGCCAAAGCTTAGCAAAGTTCATGGATTTTAAACTGGGAATCAAGTTTAAGGAATACAAAATTCATCAATAATCACATCTCTAGGACAACCTTTTTCTGAGTTTTGACGGTTATTTATCCGGACATAAATCCAATAAAAACATCAGCGACCATGTCAAGCTGCGGCTCCACTAACGACAGGGTTTTCATATATTCAAATCAAATGAAAACGAACTATAACACGGTCTAAAGCTCATTCAAAAAGACCTACGGCTTTTTATCACTAGCTTTAGACCTAACGTTAGGGTTAATACACGGTTGAAGAAAATTATAAATATTATTCTGGTCATATTTCTATGCGGACAAGGCATTGCACAGGATAAATTATGGTCAATCGGCATTGAACCTGGCTTTGATTATTATGTGATCAAGGCTTTCACTAAGGATCGTGCCCCCTATCAATCTCATGAGATACGGCACAACGATTATTCCTTTGGCATCTCAGCCCAGTATCAAAGATCAGTTGGACCAGTTTGTGTTGGCGGGGGAATTGGGATATCTCAAAGATTAACAGACGGACATCTATCTAATTACTTAACCATTCCTCAGGCGTTCGTTAGTTTAGAATTGAATAATAGCATAAAACGGAAATTGATTGGATTAAGATTGACAACTGGCATTACCAAAGGAGGTCTAAACGGCCATAGTGAGTGGTTTGGGAGAATAGCCCTTCCATTCAATATAAAACGCTCAAATAGCCCAGCCAATGTTTCGATAATTCCGTTTTGCTCTATTCATGGAGGAGAGACAAACCCTGCTTTATTCGTGATCACTAGTCACGGTTCTTCGAACTATACTGCACTTACTAAATACCGAACTAAAACTATAGGGGTCAAAGTTTCCGTTCAATTGAACAAACTGAAAACTAACCCTAACAAAACCTAAAATACATAACCCAAGCCTACCCAACCGATTTACGTATTTTAGCCACAACGCTGTGGTTAATTAAGTATGGAAAGTACTCTAAGGTTTATATTCGACTCTGATAGATGTTTGGAAATCTTGAAGTCTCATGCAAGTGAGACTGATGCCTCGAACTTTAAATCCCTAATTAAGGGCAAATCATTTTTTGGAACGTTTCAAGACGATAATTCATTTGAAATTCATTTGACTGCCGCAGATAATGGTTCAAGTTCCAGTAAAATAATTGGAGAATCTATGAATAGAGTTATACCAAATGATTCTATTTGTCTTTTTAAAACCTATACCGGAGGAGGTAGAAGCGGAAAAATAGTTTTGGTTGAAAATATTGATATCCAAGATCAAGATTTTAATTCTGCTTTTACAATTAAAACTTATTCAAGCGAAAAAATAATTTCGGATGAAGGATGGAAACATACGTCTATTATCTTACGCCCAAATTCGTATAATGAAACTTATAAAAACATAATCATTACCGAAGATAATGGTGCGGAGATGAGAGTTGTTGGGGAGTTCATTAAAATTTTAGACTAAAAAAGCTTAAACCATGCAAGAAAGCACATCTCAAATCATTATCTATCAAACCGAAAGTGGAGAAACAAAGTTAGATGTTCGTTTTCAAGACGAAACCGTTTGGTTAACGCAAAAATTGATGGCTGAACTGTTTCAAACCACTCCCCAAAACATAACCATTCATCTAAAAAACATTTTTGAAGAAGGAGAATTAGAAGAAGAAGCAACTTGTAAGGATTTCTTACAAGTTCAAATGGAAGGTAAAAGAGAAGTAAAACGAGAGCGTCAATTTTATAATTTAGATGCTATTATTTCTGTTGGTTATCGTATAAAATCAAACGTAGCTACTAAGTTTAGACAATGGGCAACAAGTCAAGTAAGAGAATATATCGTAAAAGGATTTGTGTTAGATGATGAACGGTTAAAGAACCCCGATTTACCTTTTGATTATTTTGAAGAACTAGAAAAGCGAATACAAGATATTCGAACTTCCGAAAAACGTTTTTACAGAAAGATAACAGACATATATGCAACAAGTGTAGATTATGATCCAACCTTAGAAATTAGTATTGGTTTCTTTAAAACTGTACAGAACAAATTACATTGGGCCATTACAGGACAGACTGCTGCTGAAATAATTACCCAAAGATCTGATAGCACCAAGGAGAATATGGGATTAACTACCTGGAGAGGTAGTGATATTAGAAAAACAGATGTCTCAGTAGCAAAAAATTATCTTAATAAAGATGAACTTTCTGCTTTAAACAATTTAGTTGAACAATATTTAATTTTCGCACAAGGACAAGCTCAGCGAAGAATCTCAATGCATATGGCTAGTTGGGTTGACAAATTAAATGGTTTCTTAACTCTAAATGATCGAGAAATACTGAACAATTCGGGGAGTATATCTCATGAAATAGGAAAGGAAAATGCAGAACGAGAATACACTAAATTTAAAGACAATAAACAAAAAACAATAGGAGATGGAGATTTTGAAAAAGCAATGAAGAATATAGAAAATAAGAAACGGAAATAATGCCTCCGCAAAAAGTCATACACATTTCCAAGTCGCTCAAAACCCAACTGCACCAGCAAAAACTTGTCAATACGTATGCCTTTACCAACGCTCCTTGCAGCTTGAAAGAAATAACTAAATGGCAGTCGAGTAGACGGGTCCGCCAGAACTAACTGACGAACTGCGCCTCTCACACCACAGGTCCTTCGTCAGGCTCAGGATAAACCAAGCGGGTCTCGTACTTGGCGGTTCGATAATCATCTCAACAACCGCTCTTTACAGTGGTTGAAGCTATTCCCTACTTTCATAAAGGCTATAGTCCAAACCTTGTAGTCAATACAAAACAGTCCAAAACATCGTTGTATGGAAAACACCAACGACCAGCCCCTTTTAACTATGAAAAGGCCTCTTTTAACAATTATAGTTCTGCTATCTGTATTTCTTGCTGTCGGACAAGAACTCAAAGAAAAGGAGATCAAATTCTATAAGTCTAAACAAGTGAAGGAAACATTTGAAGTTCTTAAATCCGATAAAAAAATTAAACATGGTATTTACATCTCTTACTTCAAGGGAAGCCACAATTCTGAATCTATAAAGCACATTCATCAGAAAGGGAATTATAATAACAGTCAAAAAGATGGTCTATGGACTATTTTCAAACGGCCAAGAATGGAAAAGAAAAAGTTTATTTATGGTGAATTAGACTCTGTCGGAAATTATAAAAAAGGCTTTAAATCGGGAATTTGGATCACATCAACGAAAGAGGATGGACAGGTGAAAATAAGATATGATTTTGATAAAAATAAAAAGATCGATCCTATAATTAATGTAAATCTAGAATATCCAGAAATTGCCACTGAACTTGGCATTCAGGGCATAGTTAAATTGAGTTTTAAAACAAATTTAGATTGTTCAGTCACTGATTTCAAAGTAGTTTCAGGTCTTGGTCATGGATGCGATAAATCCGCAATTAAGTCCGTAAAAAAAATGGCCCATCTATCGTTAAAATACAAACCAAATGATGCTTGTGATGTTTCAACTAAAACCGTTGACTTCACATTTACATTGAAATAAGAACAAAATAACTGTCTACAACAAAGAAAGCTAATACTCTTGTACCTGCGCTAAAGCTTCAGCAATACGCGGTCGTTACCTCAGGAGGTACTATCTTTATTCCAAACGTTAAACAGAGTTTGTAAACACAACTAGAATTTCGGACAAGGAACCGTCCTTTTCATCTTACTTAATTTCTTCTCTGGACTAGCCCATTGGTATTGAATAGAAATCTCATGAGAGCCTGCTGTGTTAGAGGTTAGTCTAGAAACCGTGAGATCATATGAGTATCCAATTTTAATACCTCCAGTGACCTCATACCCTACTAAAAATACAATGGCATCATTATTTTGATATCCTCGCTCGTAAGCTTTAAATCCTGGAATTCCTCTATACCATAATCCAATAACGATTGGGTCATGCTCGTAATAGAATCCTAAATCAAATTGGTCATACTTTCCTTGCATCTTGTAATTAAAGGCTCCAATTAAAACATGATCTGGACGATTAACGCCTGAAGCTTCAAGTTCAATTCTTCCTCCACCATGCACGCTCATTTTAAATGGTAATGCTTCTTCGCTTCCCAAAAGAGACTGATTGGGTTGATTAACATGATGCCAAGAATACCCGAACCATCCTAATTTTGAATAGGCTAGAAACCCTGTACTAAAGTCAAAATAGCTAGTAGCACCAATTGGAAACTGCTCCACACTAGAACCTGCGCCTCCTCTTATCAATTGATCTCCAAACACTAATTCTCGCTTGCTTATATCTCGCCAAGTAAATGCATACTGCACGGCTGGTTTAAAAATCCAATTTCGTCCAACTTTAAATGAATAACCATACTGCCCCGCAATACTTGTATATCTAAGACCTGCTGTACCCGCCTTATCATGCGTAATACTAAAACCTACACCACTGTTTATCTCTTCCAGATTATGGTCATAAGAAACTTGATAAGAATTAAATGCTTTTGGAATGGCCGGCCACTGATTTCTATAATTTAATATTAATCGGCTTTGATCCGTAGCTCCAGCAAATGCGGGATTCAAATACATAGGGGCAGCATAAAATTGAGAAAATTGAATATCCTGCGCAAGGCTAGTTACAGCAACAAAAAACGACAATATGGCCAGTAGTTTTTTCATTTCTTTTTCAATTTAAACGTTAATTCACCAGCTAATTTCTCAGCTTCGCCCTTTGTAGTTGCAGTCATTAAATCCACGTATTGGATGGTTGGCAAATACCCTTCGGCTTCTACAATTACTTGAAATGACTCACCTGGATACAACAACGTTATAAATTTACCCGAGCTTGAAGTTGTTCTGTAGACTCCATTGACTCTCTCTGGATGCATCTCCAACACGGTCAGCTTGGCTTTTAATGGAGCTCCAGCTGAATCGGTAACATAACCAGCAACCACAACCAAATCCTCCGGTTTATCTTTAAATACGATTCGATAGATATCTTGATCGCCATATCCTCCATCCATATCAGAAGAATAATAAGCAACTCGCTCATCGGCATTTATGGTGAAGTAAATATCGTGCTCTACGGAGTTGATCGGGAATCCTAAATTCTCGGGAGTTGAAAAATGGCCTTCCTCATTAATTTTTGATTTAAACACATCAAATCCGCCAATTCCTGGATGCCCTTTTGAAGAGAAGTAGATTGATTTATTGTCAACAGAAATAAATGGAGCATCTTCATCGTAAACCGTATTTACCTCAGGTCCAAGGTTAATAGGTAGGCTCCATTCTCCATTGGGTAATTTTCGGACTCGATAAATATCCATCCCCCCATAACCGCCCGGTCTAGAAGATGAAAAGTACATTGTTTGCTCATCAGAACTAATAGATGCTGACGGCTCTTGATACTCACTATTAATATGACTACCTAACTTTTTTGGTTCACTCCAATCCCCTTTTTTGTTTTCAGTTAAGTACAAATCTCCACCAACAATATTTGGATTTGTACGGTAGGTAATCATAACGTCTCCGTTTCCAGACAAGCCAACCGTAGCATCATGGGTATCACTATTGATCATACTTCCCATGTTTCTAGGTGCGGTCCATCCTGATGAAGTTTTCTCGCTGTAATAAATGTCTTGGTAATATTTACCCGTTGGATCTTTTTCTGTATTGGTGCCATCTGCTCTTCTCGAAGTAAAGTAGATCACAGTCTCATCTGAAGTGATTAGGGGGACTGCCTCTTGATAACGAGAGTTAATACTAGATCCTAAATTCAGCACTTCAACTTTCCTGGGGCGGTCAATTAGTCTTGAAGCCATTCTGCTTTTGGCAATTTGACGATCTGCCTCTTCTATTTTTATTAATTCAGTAGGCTTATTCTTGTACATCGTATACGCTTCAATCGCTTTATCAAAATAATGTTGCAAATGCATGGATCTTGCATACCAGTAATAAGAATTCATATTCTCCTCAGAAAGTCCTTTTGCTAATAAATCAAAAGAAGTTTTTTCTTGCCCTCTAGTATTGATCAAACATACTCCAACCCCATAACTAAATTCATGATGCTCCGGAAACAACTCCAGCAATTGATCCCATCTTGTCTTCGCATTGTAATAGTCTTCCAACTTCAACAAGATCCGTCCTTCAGTCAGCAGCAACTTTTGCTTGCGATTTAACTTAGGTTGAGCATAAAAGGAACTTAGTCCAAGTAGAATCACTATTGTTGTTATGAGAATTCTTTTAACCATTATCTTATCAAGTGAAGCTCTCCTATCTGCGTTTGTTCAGCTCCGTTTGTAAATCGTGCTCTTACTTTCCACACGTACACATCACTTTGTGCCAATTGATCTCG
>JBLIOB010000249.1:0-6439 GCA_047639575.1 Parvicellaceae bacterium | reverse complement strand
CATTCTTGTTCTGCTTAAACAATCCTCTTTCAATTTTAGTTTCTCCTATTTCCATATCTTCTATTTTACTGCTTCAAACATTGGCTTGTACCATGCTTGTGGCTTGTTAGTATTAATCCATTCGAGAGCTGTTTCCTTTACTGTAGAGAACAAAACATTGTAGATCACCTGTGGATACTCATTGCTGTCTGTATCCCAAGTGAAGTTGTAGTTCTCAACTACGTCATCCATCTTGGGGATAGCTAAGTCCATAACTGCTTCCGCTTGCGTGTCAAACATTCCGCGCTCTATAAGCATCTCTTCCAATTTTCCTCTTACTGTTGTCATAACTAATGTCTTTTACCACCAAATCCCCACTGCGATTAACAGTGAGGTTTGGTTCTCATTTTTAAAAAGCAAGGAATTAAAAATGAGGGTCTTGATAATATCTTCGGTGTCCGATACTAAGGGCAGTGTATCCTGCGCTGATTGGCACTCCTTTAGGAATCCATCTGCCGTTCTTTCGAAGGGTGTAACATTTTTTAGGTGCATCCATGTTGGAGGTGTATACGTAGGCTTGATTTGTGTAGTGGTCAGAGTCTTTAGTAGCTCTGTAGCTATCGTCTGTTATAAACAATGTCTTTCCGTTTGGAGACACTTCTACAATTGTTGCAGGATATGAATCCGCTCCTGCTCCGTAACTAGCTCCCATTCCTACTACTGGTGTTGTGATTTCTTTATTCATTTTGATCTTAATGTGTCGTTAACATAGGGTACGACTTTCCCTTTTTTGTTGCGTTCGTTTTGAACTTACAATTCAAATATACGCAGAAAACTAATACGGGTTACATTATTCTTTAAAATAATTAATCTTTTATTTCTTAGGTGGTGTGTAGGTAACTAGTTCTACCTTTATTTTGAGTTCGTGTTTCCTAGCTAAACTTATCATGTCTTTAGTCCCACTGCTCTTTCCATCCCAGAATGATATGAGTGCATCACTATAGTTA
Organism: Parvicellaceae bacterium; assembly: GCA_047639575.1. Lineage (GTDB taxonomy): Bacteria > Bacteroidota > Bacteroidia > Flavobacteriales_D > Parvicellaceae > JBLIOB01. The sequence goes on along the minus strand of JBLIOB010000249.1, from coordinate 5,453 downwards.
GCCATTTGCTCATTTCGGATGTGTCCTGCGCTCTTGCCTAGCTTATTCCATTCAGCAGGGAAAGGTTTGACGGGATATCCATTTTCTTTGGCATAACGCTCACCAAGTTTGTCTGCACCTCGACAAGTTCCACTAACAATCTCAATAGTACCTGCTTTACGATCCTTTAACATGTGATCGCATACGCGCTTGACGATAGCATAATCAAAGAAGTGGCGACCACCTGCTATAATGACTTTAAATGATTCCACTAGGTTGTGTGATCGTAGAAGTCCACGTAATGATCGTAATCCCATAAGCAGGTATCACAGTCATCGTCTTCTATGGGAGATTCCCAGATTTGATCTTCGGTATCTACTTCATCGCTTTTAAACTGCCAACAACCATCTTTAATTCCGATTAGATAGTTTTCATCAGGATACATCATTCCAAACTTAGAACATACTATTTCTATGAATACACGTTTACCAATGTACTTCTTGTAATTATCAGGTGTTATTAACTCAGGCTTCTTCATGTTCTATTATTTTTGTCTTTGCTTCTTCTTTTTTCAATTCCAATTTATTACAAGTCTCAATCTCTTCCATTATCCAAGGTGGGCATTTTTTTTCTTTACTATAGTGGTGAGGCAGTGTCTGCCTCCAAAGCATCCATTCATATACTCCTTCAAAAATAGCCAACGTATCTAAGTCAGACGCAGCCATTTTAATGGTTAAATATAATTCTCTCCCTTTGTACGGAATGATGTCATCGTGTTTTTCGTGCCAAAGATGGATGCCTTTATAGACAGGCATAATCCAATCAAGTGAGTCATGAAACTGTAAGTTTTTGATAGCGCATTTATCAGGTTTAACTTTTATTAATTGCGTGTAAACAAAATAACAAATCTTGTTCCTCCCGAAATAGCTATTCGCTATGAGTTTATTTTTCTTACGTTGGTCAGTGGTCATAATATTTTTCGCTACATGTTGGGCAAGTTATTTCGCCTGTTGATTTACTTTTTCTCCATCCCCCATTTAAAAATCTAATAGCAGCAGACTTTAGATCAGGTTGATACTTGGTTTCGTTGTGTTTGCACTCTATACAGGTTAGCGAGAATTTTTTGCTTACCGATGCCCATATTTCTTTGTCAGTGGTATCTATTTCTGCTTCTTGACTTTCGCGAATAATCCTTCTTCGTTTATTCCTTTCTCGCTTCACTCTCTCTGGTTCTTTAGCCCAGTTACCTCTATTTTCTTTAGTAACCCGTTCATCAATAATACGCTGTTTAGTATTCTTTTCAGTGAGAACTTGGTTATCATATAGTGTAATGAATCGGTAGAGAGAGTTAAATACTTTTGATTTGTCAGAAGTGGTTATCCCGATAATAACGTTATCAGCAGATTCTTTTATCGATTGTAAGAGCATGGAGTGGTCTAACTTGAAGTAGTCTTGCTCAAACTTAGCAATCACAGGTTTCAGAAGTTCCCACGACTCATTATAAGGTAGTTGTCTGCTTGTGTATGTATTAGCATGCCTAATATCATTATGAGTAAATTGATCGCCACCCTTTATTTGACGAAATGACATATAGGATGCGATAGCACTAATTTTATGTAGCGTGTGATCAGTCATAATCAATCGTCAAAAAATCCAATCTCATGATCGGTTGGTAAATATATCTTAACTGTTTCGTTGTAGAACTTAGTAGGGTTTTTTCCTTGGATGCGATAGTCGTACACGGCAACACTCCCACTATCTTCACAGTGTTTATATTTACCATAAGGAAGCAAAATTCTTGGTTCATAATCACCCATCCAGATTTTTACATTCCGTTTATCATAAATACTAATCACCTCACCTGTTTCGTTAAGCCTAAACATGATATGGTATTCTGATTCGTCATCACGTTTGATATCCATAAGGATTGCTTCTTTATAGATCAACTCATCAGGCTCGGTACATGCAGCAACCTTTTTGTTATGTCTTTCACACATATATGATGAGCAACCCAATACACCAAATAATATGGTTAGTATTATGGAGGCTTTAATTGATTCTTTTGTCTGTAGCTTCATAATTAAATATTAAATTCTTCAAACATGTCATTCATCTCTTGGCTAATTCGATCAAAGCCTCTTTGTATCTTGGCTAATGAAGACTTATCAAAATCCTTTTCATCAATAACTACCAATTTCATTTTTCCAAGTGCAAAGTTCTGTGCCTTTTCTTTCGCTTCGGCATGACTAGCAGCCTTAACCTTTGTTCTAAATGGCTTGGTGTAGTAGGTATTGTTGCCTGTTTTCATTTCCTTGTACCAGATGAAGGAATACTCCTTTTGGGGAGTCTTATCTTGTTTGGCTTTCTTTTTTCTAAAGTTGAGCATATCTATTATTTTATTCTTGTTCGTCTTTGAGTGTGATAACACCTGATTTGCGTAATTTAACTTGTTGTAGCTTTCGATAAAACGTTCTATCAGACATGCCTAGCATGATAGATGCTTCTTCATTACTGGAAGACATCTCTACTGCTATTTCTACGCGATACAATTCATCAGATAACAACCGAAGTATGTCACGCTCATTTCCGAATCGAATATTTCTTTTCATTCGCTCCAAATCTTTAAGAACCTGTATGACTCTAAATTCGTTGGTGCTTATGATAGCTTCAATATTATCTTGTATTCTAGTTTCGTCCATTATTTCTTTGAGATGAATTCTTGTAACTTATCTACCTGATCTCTTTTGATAATGATCTCATTAGCGAAACCTTTAGCGGTAAAGATATACTTGAATGCTTTTTTGATTCGATTCCAAATTCCAACATGCTCTCCTAGTCCATAATTATAAAATGCAAAGATATATTCGTCATCACCTTTCTCGTGTGGCTCTTGGAGTAGGGCGATATGAGTTCCGCATTCACATCTAAGTAAAATGCTATCTTCTTTGTCATTTTGGATTACAGATGAAGTAGTAGTAAACGATTCCTCTATTGATTCGGTGTCACCATATTTTGCTTTGAATTTTTCAAATAGGTCTTTAGTTGGTTTCCAGTTCCTCTGGTCGAGTTGACTACTAAATCTATGAACCCATGTCCCATGTAACTTAACGTAGTTTTCTCCTAGCCATTCAGCGAATTGAAATGCGATTTCTTTTGTCATTTTAAAATATTTTTAAGGTCTTTTCTAATTTGTTCATCCTGAATAAGGATACGAACGGTTGGGTTAGTTAATAGTTTTTCTTCTGCTTCCTTGGATGTTTTTGATCCAAAAGAAGCGAGGTAGTTGCAAAAGAACTTTATTGCTTTTGGAGTATTAGCATACATGGAGATTAGATTTAGTTTGTCCAACGCTTTTTCGTTCTTGGCTAGATCAAATACCGACACATCAATTGTTCGGCTGCTTTTTTCGCAGGAATCAAAGTCTGCTATTATAAGGCTGCTCGTTATTAGGTACATGAAGTTGGTTGTGGTCACATCATACTTCTTCCAAGCTCGATAGAAGTCAGCATCATTAATAATGACTCTGCTCCCACGAACAAGATAGTATAGGGTGTCCACAGAGCGATCTACATGCTTTCCCTTCTTAACGTTAACATGATTACCTGTTTCAGGGTTGGTATAACGTCCGACACTTCTGATATTAGTTAGTTTCATAAGTTTGAGGGTGTTATGTTGATGTAAGTACAAATAGTAGCAAACAATTCGGCTGTATTCTTTTCTACGATATATTTCGACATTGAATTGATTGTTCTGATCCGCATTTGTAACAGGTCATCATCTTGAAAGTCTTTCATCGTAACAGGTGTAGCCATAATGTATCTAACGACCTCGCTTAATTTCGCTATTGAATTTCGGTAGCACAGTTCATTGTCGAATGATAGGTTCTCAGGGTATCGTAAATCTTGTTTAGATTCATCTTGCGCCATCCATTTACGGATTGATCCGAATTTGGTTGACGGAACTCCCATAAACTCAGCGATCCTGACGTTGCACTCTTGTTCAAATGTATCTTCCATCTTGCTCGTTTTTGTCGTTAACATAGGGTACGACTTTCCCTTTTTTTTTTGCAGTTCGATATTGAACTTTGAATTCAAATATACGGTAAATAATCTTACGGGTTACATTATTCTTTAAAATAATTATCTGATGTCCTTATTTTCTTGTTGGAGAAGTACTTCATGTGGTATAGATGAGCGATCTCAGGATAGTACCACTTATCAAACTTTAGGGTGTACTTAATGATACGATACCACCTGATTGGGAATGCTTTGATGTACTTCATCTACCAAGCGTGTAGTTTAAGGAAGTCGGTCTTAGTGATGTATCCAAGTATTTCATAGTCACCACCACTTTTAAGGAACTTCTCATACTTCTTTACTGCGTTCGTTTCATTGAGTGCGGATATGTACACGCAATCAGAATTTTCCACCACTTCTTTTGTGCCTTTGAAGTTCTCTTGCATTACTAGCTCATAATCTACTGACTGACTTCGGAAATCGGCTTTGGTTAGCTCCTTTGTGGGTTCGTGCATTTGGAATAGGGTATGCCCACGCTTGGGCTTGATCTTCCCACGATAAATCTCTTGTCGCTCTTCTTTATCTTGCTTGGTCGCTTCTATAGCGATCTTTGGCTTTTCATTTGGGTTTAATTCGTTCATCTTATTTTTTTATAAGAGTTTAAATATACATTTCAAGTTCTACATCGTTTGCTTTACATAGCTGTATCCAGTATTCATTTCCAAATTTTCTACCATGCATCGCATCATTAAACTCTTTACACAGTTCAACTATTAAATTGCTAACGTTATGCGTTAAATCCATTTGCCTTTCATAGTCATATCGACCTCTTAACATTCCGTTTTCATACAGATGTAAGTCGCTTTTAGTTCTGGTATTCAAATCCACATACACTTCTTTGGTTTTATAATGAGTTGTAACGGTTGTGTCAATGCCATTTTCAGCTAATTCTTTCATCAATTCAAATAGATTCATGTCTCTTATGTTGGTTCGGTTGTCCGAAGATTATTTTAATTCTTGTTGTTTCCACCACTTTTTAAACTCCTTACAGCATTCATCAAACGAATCGTATTGAGTGTTTTGTAGCCAAAGGGTAAAGCAAATCTTCTCTGCTTGTCTAACGGTTATTCTTTTTCTGTTTGATACTAGCATCCAAAGGTTATTTAGTAAATGCTTCTTTTATTACTGAGGTTAATTCCTCTCTAAATTCTTTCCACCCTTCAAAGAATAAAAAGAAAGGCGATATTACAATTATCACAATCCAAAATATAGGATTCCACCATTTAGGGGTTATCAACTTGTAAGCTATTTTCTTTTTATTACTCATAATGAAGGTTTAAACGTAATTAAATCTTTTATCTGATTCACCATTTAGAGCGTTTTCCGCAAACTGTTCTGCTGATGTTACCATCCTATCAAGACAAGTAACTTTTTTTCTACAACCGTAAGAATTTGCCG
>JBLIOB010000248.1:0-6445 GCA_047639575.1 Parvicellaceae bacterium | reverse complement strand
ATTAATTCTAAAATTCTGAGATTTATTAGAATGAATTACACCAACAGTTTCTCCAAATTTAGGTTCAAGTCTTTCAAATAATCGATCAGCAAATTTTCTGCTTCCCGCAAACACCAGCACTTTGCTAAAAACATTTTTATCCTCTAGAAGATGTTGTAATAATTCAACTTTAGATAGGAAATTTGGAACTTGATAAATTTTCTGGGTTATTAAACTAACCGGTGTTCCGGCACCAGCTGCTTCCACTTTTTCTGGAGAAGAGAAGAACTTATTAATGAAGAATTCGACATCATCCGTTATAGTAGCCGAAAAAAGTAAATTCTGTCTGCGCTCTGGAAGTATGTCCAGAATATTCATTAGTTGTGGTCTAAACCCAAGGTTTAGCATCTCGTCCATTTCATCAATTACGAGTTGCTTAATGTCTTTTAGTCTGAGGACACCGCTTAATGCTAAATCTGCTAATCTACCAGGAGTAGCAACTAGAATGTCTAAGCCATGGTCATGAATAACTTGCTTTTGAATGTTGATGTTTGCTCCACCATAAACTCCGTAGACTCTACAGTTGGTGTATTTAGCAAGCTCTTCTGTTCGTTCGACTATTTGGATTACCAGTTCCCGAGTAGGAACGATAATGAGAACCCGAGCATGGTTCTGTTTGGAAAATTTAAGATTCCGTAGAATAGGTAAAAGAAAAGCTAGTGTCTTCCCAGTTCCAGTTTGTGCTATTCCAACTACGTCATTACCAGACATTACTTTAGCAAATACTTTTTGCTGAATTGGAGTGGGTTCGGTAAAACCTAGCTCATCTATAGCATTTAGTAACGGTCCGTTTAGATTAAAGTCTGTAAAATTCACATGGTGTTTAAAATGAACTAGTTCTCAATTGCAGTTGGAACTCTTTCGCTGTTTACTTTCACAAAGGTATAAGAACCTTCGGTAACTTTTACTTTTTTGGTCTCATCAAATTCTCGATTAACCCAAGCTTCGATATGAACTTTCATAGAAGTGCGTCCCATTTTTTCCATAGAAACATAGCAAGACACCGTGTCTCCTACCAACACAGGTAATTTAAATTGGGTTGAATTAATTGCAACAGTCACAACTCTTCCTTTAGCGATTGATCTGCAAAAGATACCTCCAGCTAAATCCATTTGAGATAAAAGCCATCCGCCAAAAATGTCTCCGGCCGGATTTGTATTGGTTGGCATTGCTACCATTTGGAGGGTTAATTGTCCTTCAGGTTGTTCCATAAAATTAAATTACACAAAAAAAGGAGCTTTGATTCATCAAAGCTCCTTCAATTTTTTAGAAAGTAAGATTCTATAATTCTTCTTTCTTTTTAGAACAACAAGATTTTCCGTTTACAGCTTTTGTGCATTCAGACTTCTTCTTGCTTTTCTTTTCTTTTTTCTTTTTCTTCTCTGTCTTTACTGGATCACCATCATAGCTTGTGGTTGCTGCGAAAGTTCCTCCTCCTACGAGAGCAACTAATGTTAATGTAAATAGTACTTTTTTCATATATATAAAAGTTAATGTCTTGAGTTTTGATTAATATAAAAATAGAGAAAAAATGTTTTGGCCCACGTTATAACGAAGTTAAATTATTAGAACTCAGCTAAAACAGTCTCTGAACCAACCGTTACTTGGTCAATTTCAACCAATATTTTAGCGTCTAATGGCAATAGGACGTCAATTCTCGAGCCGAACTTAATAAAGCCACAGTTCTGACCTTGTTCGGCTTTATCTCCTTCCTTCGCATAGCAAATGATTCTTCTTGCTACGGCACCTGCTATTTGTCTGAACATGATTTGCTTACCATCATCTTTTTCAACAACTATTGTACTTCTTTCATTTTCAGTAGATGATTTCGGATGCCATGCAACAAGGTATTTACCTGTATGATACTTGTAATACTTTACAAAACCTGGAATTGGATACCATTGTGCATGCACGTTCAGCGGAGACATAAATATGGATAGCTGAATCCTTTTGTCATTAAAAAATTCAGTTTCTACAACTTCTTCAATCACCACTACTTTTCCATCTGATGGTGCAATTATTTTATTTCCATCAATTACCGGATTACGTTTCGGCATTCTGAAGAACTGTACAATTAGGAAAAAGAATATAAGCGATGCTGCCCCAAGAATGTAAACAATCCACATCCAATCAGAAAGTAGGTAATAGAATAATGAGTTAAGTGCTCCTAATCCTAGAAAAGCAATTAAGATGATTACAAATCCTTCTTTGTGAATTTTCATGGTACTAAATTAATGATTCGGCTTTGATGTACAGAAAATAAGTTAGCACAAATGGGGCCGCATATAATACACCATCGAAACGATCTAGAATTCCGCCATGACCTGGAAGAAAATTTCCAGCATCTTTAACTCCTACACTTCTTTTAATTTGAGATTCGGTAAGGTCCCCAAGCGTTCCGAAAACCACGATAAGAGATGAGATAATAGCCCAATGCGTATAATTACCTTCAGTGATATAAGCAAAGAGAAAAGATCCGCCTACTGCTGTTAAGGCTCCACCAAAAAATCCTTCCCATGTTTTATTTGGGGAGATTCTTTCAAACAATTTCGTTCTTCCAAATAGTCTTCCAAAACAATAGGCTCCCGTATCGTTGCACCAAATGATGATGAAAAAGCCAAGAAGCACCGTGTATTCGTACTGTGATTCACTTACCTCGGCATTGAAGTTTTCGTAATACGCGAAATAATTCAACGATGCCAGGGGCATTACAATGTAAATCATGGACAGCACTGTAAAAGCAATGTTTGAAACTGGAGAGCCTTGCTTCCTGAATAATTCAAGAACCACAATGGCAACAAGGATTGGGAAAATGATGGATAAAGTGTGTAACGGTATCCAACCAAAACTATGAAGAGCAAGCAATGAATAAATCACCGCACCAGCAACAAATCCAGTTAGTTTGTGAGGGGTGAAACCACCTTTATTCATCAACCGATAAAACTCATTGAGTCCTATCATAGCCACGAATAGGAATAATATAGCAACAGAATATTTATTCCAGACGATGCTTCCAATAAGGACGGTAATAAAAACTAACCCAGTTGCCGATCTCGTTAAAATTTCTTTCAATTAGCTGAACTTTCTATCAAGTGTTTGGCTAATATAACATCGTCTTTCTGAACATACAATTCGGCAAATCCAAATTGAACCATTGAGTCTTTTTTATTTAAAATGATAGCCTTGATTCCGTTTTGTTCCAAGAGACTTTTTAAGGTCTCACAGATCATCTCTAAACTAGACTCAAAAACTTTAACCCAATTGTCATTCATTAGATTCGCTAGATTCTCCCTTTGGTTCAGAATCTTCTCCGGTCTTGTCAGTAGAATCTTCTGCTTTATCAGCTTCATCTTTAGCTGGTTCACTTGAATCCGTTAGAGGGGTAATCTCGCCAACTGCTGGTATATCTGGAACAACGGATTCAGAGTTTGCCTTCATTTCTTTAGAAATTTCTTTGGCATTATCATCGGTTGTGTCGTCCTTTTCAAATGGACGTTTCCCAAATATAACTTCTAAATCGTCTCTGAAAATAACTTCTTTTTCAAGCAATTGTTCTGCCAATTTATTCAGCTTATCTCTGTTTTCAGTAAGGATTTTAATCGCTCTTTCGTATTGACCTTCAACCAAAGTGCTGATTTCTTCATCAATTAGTTTGGCTGTATCATCACTGTAAGGTTTGTCCATTACAAAACTCTGTTGACCAGAAGAATCATAATAACTTATGTTTCCAAGTTTTTCGTTAAGGCCATAAATCGTAACCATAGCTTGGGCCATTTTAGTCGTTCGTTCAAGGTCGCTTAATGCACCTGTAGATATCTGATCGAAAACTACTTTTTCAGCAGCTCTACCAGCTAATAGAGAGCACATTTCATCCAGCATTTGAGCTGTTCTAGTGATCTGTCTTTCCTCCGGTAGGTACCATGCGGCACCTAAACTTTGGCCTCTAGGTACGATCGTAACTTTTACTAAAGGATTAGCATGTTCAAGTAACCAACTTACCGTAGCATGACCAGCTTCGTGGTACGCAATTGCCTTCTTTTCATCATCGCTAATGATCTTGTTCTTTTTCTCAAGTCCACCGATTATTCGATCAACTGCATCTAAGAAATCTTGCTTTTCAACTGCCTTTTTTCCTTTTCTAGCTGCTATTAGTGCTGCTTCGTTACAGATGTTAGCGATGTCAGCACCAGAGAATCCTGGAGTTTGCTTCGCTAAGAAATTTCTGTCAAGATCACCTGATAGTTTTAAAGGCTTCAAATGAACTTCGAAGATCTCTTTTCTTTCGTTTATGTCTGGCATGTCAACATAAATCTGTCTGTCGAATCTTCCAGCTCTCATTAAAGCTTTGTCTAGAATGTCAGCCCTGTTGGTTGCCGCAAGGATAATTACACCGCTATTGGTGCCAAATCCGTCCATCTCCGTCAATAACTGATTTAATGTGTTCTCACGCTCATCATTAGAACCCATGTTTGGATTTTTACCTCTAGCTCTACCTATAGCGTCAATTTCATCGATGAATATGATAGCTGGTGCTTTTTCTTTGGCTTGTTTAAATAAATCACGCACCCTAGATGCACCAACTCCAACAAACATCTCTACGAAATCAGAACCTGATAAAGAGAAAAATGGAACTTTTGCTTCTCCAGCTACTGCTTTTGCTAACAATGTTTTACCAGTTCCTGGAGGTCCTACAAGTAATGCACCTTTAGGAATTTTTGCGCCTAGCACTGTATATTTTTTTGGATGTTTCAAGAAGTCCACAATTTCTTGTACCTCTTCTTTTGCTCCTTCTAATCCAGCTACATCGTTAAATGTAACGTTGGTCCCTTTCGTTTTGTCAAAAAGTTGTGCTTTAGATTTACCAATGTTGAAAATTTGTCCACCCGGACCACCTCCACCGGAGACTCTTCTCATGATAAAGATCCAAACACCAATCATCAAACCGAATAATAATACCCAAGAGAGCATTTCTCGTCCCCAATGGTCATCATGTCTTGATGAATAAGTAATGTTATACTTGTCTTCCCAGTTGATTAAACTATCTACAAAACTTTCTTTTCCAACAATCATGAATTCGTAATGTGGTCCTTCAGACGAACCGCCAAACGATTTGTTAATTTTGTTTTTATGCACGGCATCATCCAAATGCCCGGGTTGAATTGAAATTTCAGCTCTGGCTTCATCAACAATAGTCACGTCCTTAACATGATCCTTGTAAAGCATTTCTTTCCTAAACTCCGAATATGTTGTCTTCGCAATTCCTCCATCCCATCTGAAAAGGGCCAGCAATATCAATACAACGATAATGACGATATAAATCCAGTAAAAATTAAATACTGGTTTTTTTCCTGTTGATTTTTTTTTATTCTCTGCCATAATATACTTTAGCTACTCCCGACTTAGGGCCTATAATCTTATACTTGATACTCAAATTCTTCAACGGGTGCATCAGCCCATAAACCTTCAATATTGTAGAATTCTCTTGATTCTCGGTAGAACACATGTACTACTACATCAACAAAATCTAACAGAACCCATTCTGCGTTTTCTTTTCCTTCAACGTGCCATGCTTTTTCTCCAAGGTCTTTTCCGGTTTGTCTTTCAATAGATCTGGCGATTGCTTCTACTTGAGTATGTGAATCTCCATGACATATCACAAAAAAGGTGCAAACGGCTCCCGAAATATTTGAAAGATCTAATATTCTGATCTCACTACCTTTTACTTCTTGCATTCCCTTAACAACGGTTTCTGCTAAGATTTTTGAGGTAGATACTGATTTAATTTTTTTACTCATTTATTTTTTTCAATCCAAGGAGCTAAAGCTACTTAATTTGGTAAATTAAATCTACTTTTAATCTCTCTTAAAACACAGTAATGTCCACTTTGTTTATCGGTCAGAAAAAAATAGTTTTACCTAGCGTAGATTCAACTAACAATTTTGCTGCCAATTTGATTAAGGAGACAAATGTGGTTGATGGAACTGTAATTCTGTCAGAAAAGCAGACAAACGGTAGGGGACAGTCAGGAAATTCATGGCAATCCGCCTATGGAGATAACATCACTTGTTCGTATATATTGCGTCCGAAATTCCTTGATATTGAGGAACAATTTTATATTTCTATTATTACATCCCTTGCCATAATTTCAACGTTGAAATCGTACGGAATTGAGCCAAAAATAAAATGGCCAAATGATATTTTAGTCGGTAGTAGAAAAATTGCTGGGATTTTAATTGAGAACAGCATCTCTGGAAAAACATTAAACCATTCTATTATTGGAGTTGGGTTAAATGTGAATCAAACATCATTTGACCTAGGAATAAGCGCTACGTCAATTGCAAACGTTACAGGTCAAATCCAAATTAAAGAAACAGTACTTGATGGATTAAGTGGGAATCTTGAAAAA
>JBLIOB010000247.1:0-6459 GCA_047639575.1 Parvicellaceae bacterium | reverse complement strand
ATCCAATAACCCATCATTATAATCAGTTCTAACATCTAAAAAGCGATAAGCTAATCGTACATCCATGCGTTTACTCAAGTCTTGATTGATTTCAGCTTGAATACTATTCGAAAAAGATTGTCCGTTCAAATTGTAAAACTGGATTTGAGTTGGATCTTCCATATCAACTACTACCTGGTTTTCAAAACGAGTATGATAGGCGTCAATTGCAATTGAACCATCCTTTTCAGCAATACCTACTTGGTATTTTTTGGTGAAATTCAATCCAAAATTCCAAGCTATCTCAGGCAATAAACCATAACCCGGATCATTTGGTTCGCCTTGAATAGACCAAACTCGAGAACTTGCAAAAGAGCCTACATTCTCGGCAAATACATTAGGTGTTCTTTGTCCTTTTCCGGCAGAAGCTTTAATTGATGCTTTATCCGATAGGCTATATCTAAGATGCAGCCTTGGCGAATAAAAGAACCCATATAAATTATGGTAATCCCCTCTGATTCCAGCCACCATATTAAACTTAGAAGAAGGAATGAAGTTATATTCAAAGTAAATCCCTGGAACCATTTCAGTTCGCTGATAGCCGTTTGAATCTACTGTTTCGGCATAATCATCATATAAAAAACTAGCTCCTGTTCTAAAGCTCTGTTTTTTTCCTTTCCCCAACTCATTTTGAAAAATCAAATTCGCGTTAAACGAAGTTTGTTCTCCAGTATAGTTGGTCAAATGAAATTGATTTTCCATTTGTTGAAAAGAGCCCGACAGCTGTACCGCTAAACTTTTAAACTCCTCATCTGGAAATAGATAACCAATTTTCGCAAACCCTTGGACACGCTTAGTTAACATCTCAACTCCGTACACCAGATCAGCAGGAGTCATCGTCTCTTCATAATCAACTTGCCCAGCAAGTTTGTCAATAATTAATGCCCCTATACCAAATTCAAGATGTAAATCATCTCCCCGATAATTCCATTGGTTGTGACCAATAAAATTACTTGATAAAGGATTATCTAAAAAGCCATCAGCATTTTTATCCCATCGGACCCTATCTTGCTTCGTATGAAGCAATAAAGTTGATTCCCATCTTGCTCCAACAGGCTGATCCAACATTAAATTGATTTCACCTCTTCCTGCTTGATTTCCGTAGACATTTAAATGTAATTGTTCAGCATTTCCAGGTTTCTTCCAGTCGACATTAATCTGACCAATCAATGATTCAAATCCATTCACTACGGAACCAGCCCCTTTACTTACTTGAATACTGTTGATCCAAGCACCAGGTATATACTCTAACCCATTGACGGTTGCTAATCCTCTGGTCATTGGAATATTATCCTGCATGATTTGAACATATCTTCCAGATAATCCCATCATTTCAATTTGACGAGTTCCAGTCACTGCGTCTGTAAAAGATGCATCTACGGAAGGATCATTTTCAAAGCTTTCTGCCAAACTACAACATGCTGCTTTTCTAATTTCCTTTTGATCGATGGTGTGCGCATTAAGTGGATCGATAAGACTCAACCTAAGCCGGTCTTTATCAAACTCCACTAGAACACCTTCAATTAGATTACCATCTCTAATTACAATAGATAAGAACTCTTCTTCATCATATGTGATTGTGTCGGTGTTGAATCCAAATGCCTGAATCTCCAATTCCATGAATCCTTCTTTATGAGGGATTTCAAACTTGCCATCGTTTCCTGAGACAATTCTTATATCTGTTCCAATCCAATGCAATTCAGCTCCGGGAATAGCACTTATGCTATCACCAAAATCTTCAACGACAATTCCTTTGACCATATGTTTATGATCATTGCGCTGAGAAAATAGAAAAGTTGGAAAGAAAACTAGTACTACTAGTATATATCTCATTGCGCTAGTATTTGCAACAACCGTGAAGGTTATCATATTTCTCTGGGGTCGTCTTCACCTTTTCAGTAGTATGACCTATATCCGCCAAAATTTGGTGAATTTCCATCTCCTTGAATTCAGAAGTCTTATAAATTATTCTGCAATTTTTTGTTTCGACATCCCAATCAGCAAGTTTAATTCCTTTAATGTCTAGGGCATTTTCAATACGTGTCTCGCACATACCACATTTGCCTTCAACTCGGAAGTTAACTTCGGTGAACTTTGATTCTTTCTGAGCAAAACTGTTTAGCCCGATAAAAAGTAAAATAGTAATTGGTAATATTTTAATGAATTTCATGATTTCGTGTTTAATGTATTATTGTTTAAAAAGAAGCCTTGGCTTCTTCAGCCCACAGATCGTGAACCGTACTACGCTAGATCCAGTTACGCATACAACACTAAACTCGAATTAACCAGATAGATTGGTCCATGAGACCTGATTTTTGGTCCTGCTCGGGCCAAATTCTTAAATCTTAATTCTTTCGGACTTACTAGGTTTTCAACCCTCTGAACAGGTTGGATAAGATAAAATACAGGAGCAACTTCAAGATTCGAATCCTCTACAGAAGAGACATGATTTTCGGACTCACTAACGATCACATCGTCCGTGCAACAAGAATGATTAGTAAACCCTTCTTTTTCACTAGGTCCGTGGCCACAACCAGCGTCACTGTTTATTGCAACATCAACTAAGTTGTTACAACAGTAGTGCAGATTTATAGTTACATTGGAACTAGTAACTAGGTAAATCAATACAAATATGCCTGCGATTATCTTGTTCATTTAAAACTTATAACGTCTAAAAATAATTTTTGTTCGCGTTATACACAACAAAAAGAGTGCCTAATTCTTGGAATGGAAAGAAAGATTAAATATCTAGTAATCGCAATTATACTTGTTCTCACCTTGGTAAAACTGCTATTTCTTGGTCCAATCAGAATCACAGAAGGCCATGAAATTGCCCAATCTATTTTAGCGACTAATGAGTTTAAATATTGGATCAATAATGGATACAATTTCAACTACCAATTCCCTATTTACCCATTCCTAATTGCCGTCTTTTATTTCTTCAGAGAACTCCCAGAAATGGCCATAGCATTGAATTTATTATGTTCTGGAGTTACTGCTTATTTCATTGCAAAAATATCTCACGCACTTTTCAATAAAAATAAGTGGCTAACGATTATCGCTACAATCGGGTTCCTAACTCACCCAATAATTAGTTATTATCAAGTTGCAACCATTCATCCTTTAGCTCTCGATCTACTTTTTGCCACGTTACTCATTTATATGGGTATTTGTTGGAAGCATTATTCTCTGAAAAATTCAATTATTTGTGGTCTAATCATAGGCCTTGCTTTGTTAAACCGTCCGACCCTAATCGTCTTCGCACTACCTATAGCCTATCGCTTATTGACTACAACATCAATAAAACCATTAATTTTTAGAGCCGTTATCATCGGTTTTATTGCCATCATTCCTGTTGGAATGTGGATGATAAGGAATCATTCTATTTACGGAGAATGGTCTTTAAATTCAAGTTATGGGCAGAATTTGTGGATTGGAATCCAAGAAGAAACAGAAGGAACTGCTCAAAAGGCAAACGGTCAAACTTATTATTCATTGATGGACGATTCTACATATGCTGCAATTTCAATATTGAATCCAGTTGAAGAATCTGCCTATTTCACTAAAAAGTATCAAACCGAATTGGAGAAGACACCGGGGCTTTGGAGTTCAATGTTCGTCCTAAAGCTTAAAAATTTCTGGTGGTTTAGATCAAACATTGGAGTTGATTACGGACCTGGAATCTCTGACTACATCATATTCTATAAAATAGGGTATGTGCTCCTATTAATATTTGGACTTTTAGGATTTATTGTTTCCAACAAGTATTGGCGAATGGTACTCCTTTCAATTTTACTCCTTAGTCTGTTTCAAGCTAGCTTTTACGTAGAGACCAGACATCGACTATTAATTGAACCTGCTTTAATAATAAGTTCGTTGGCTGCGATACAATATTTCATGCTCAAACTATTTAAAAAAGCATGAGAATAAAGTATAACTACTTATGGATATTAGTCGCTTGGCTGATCACTGTACTAGCAATTGGACCTTGGGGAGAATTTTGCATTAACGATGATTGGGCTTACGCAAAAGGAGTTGAAAATTTAAATAATGGTACTTGGGAATATTCTAATTGGCAAGGAATGCCATTTTTTGCACAACAAGTTTGGGGACTTCTTTGGGTTAAAGTTTTCGGATTTTCATTTACTGTTTTAAGGTTCTCAGGAATTTTCATGGGCGCACTTGGGCTCTATTTCTTAATTAAGTCACTACGACTTTTAACAACATTTGAAAACGCGTTCTGGATGACTTGTATAATCGCCTGCAATCCATTGTACATACATCTATCTGCCTCATTCATGACAGACATTCCCTGCCTCACGCTGAGCCTTGGTGGATTTCTTTACTTAATGCGATTTAAATTAAGCGGAAGACTTAAATACCTTTGGCCCGCTTTCTTTTTTCTGTTAGCCGGCACTTTAATAAGGCAATTTGCTTTAATCGTGCCTATTGCATTTATTATTGGTGCAGGTTGGAAAATCAAGACCAACTTTATTAAAATCATCTTTTACGCGATTCTTACTGGGGTCCTTTTGCACTTGCTGAGTTTACATAACTCGCTAACGGAAACATACCAAGGGGCTCTGCCGAGGAATTATGGATTCCAATTTAATACGATTAAAAAACTCTGGTTGGATTTCACGCATTTACCCTTTCAAAAGATTGGCTACTATGGATACAATGCATTAATCTTTTTAGGCTTGGGGATTGCGCCTATGACTTTACGGCACTTTAAGTTTTGGCCATGGCGAAAATCGTTGGCATTTGGACTTTTACTGTTCGTTGGAATACTAAAAATACTTCTCACGGATAATTACTGGCCGTTTACAGCAGACATTATTTATCCTGTTGGCATTGGCTCTATCTTCTTAGATGGATTTAATTCAGTTTCTAATCCAACAAACACTCTTTTCCCAGCAATAATTGGAGTTTTACTTATGATAATTGCATGTTATAGTTTAGCAAACTTAATCGGCAGAATCGAGCGATCGGGTTCAAAACTAAGAGTGGAATTGGTAGCAATAGTAGCCATTTCAATCTTACCGTTAGTCGTACTTTATGTCTCAGATCGATATATGATTTTCGCTGTGACATTTGCCGTTATGGCCATTGCACGTGTATATCATTTAAAGGTCAATAAATGGCTTTTTGGAGCGATGGCACTAGTTACAATATTACTTTGCATTAACCAGTTTAATTTTCAAAAATCAAGAGCAGCATTAATTGATTTTGCACAAGCAGATGGAGGAAACCCAAAAACCATCAATGGAGGATTTGAATACAACGCATGGCATAATTTTGACATGAATAATTACGATCCTGAAAAATTAAATTGGTGGTGGGTAGAGGATGATCTATATGTAGTAAAGTTGACGAACAATAAAGCAGGATATGAGGTTTTAAAGGAAGAATCCTATATGAATTGGATGACCTTTCAAAAAAAGACCGTTTACCTTTTAAAACGAAATTAAGATGGCCCACTTAACAAATGAATTTTTCGAGTTCTTTATGGAACTAGCACCAAACAACAATAAAGATTGGTTTGACATTCATAGAAAACGTTATAAACAACATGTGAAAGATCCTTTTGATTCATTAGTTCAGGACCTGATTACAGCAATGCAGAACATTGACCCTAAGATTGATGTACTTCCGAAAAATTGCGTATTTAGGATCAATAGAGATATTCGTTTCTCTAAAGATAAAACTCCATATAAAATGAACAGATCTGCCGTTATTCGGGCAGGAGGTAAAAATCAAAAAGGAATGCCTGGTTTGTATTTTGAGGTGGACTGTGAAAAAGTAAGAGTCTATGGAGGCTGCTTTCAACCAGACAAAGAGCAATTGTTAAGGATTAGAGAGGAAATAGCCTTCCACCCGAAGCAATTTAAAAAACTGATCATGAATGCTAATTTTGTAAAAACGTTTGGAGAAATCCAAGGAGACAAGAATGTTCGAATTCCAAAAGAACTTCAAAAAGATGCTCAATCGCAAGAGCTGATCTTCAACAAACAGTTTTACTGGTATGCTGATTTTAATACCGAAGTTGCACTTAAAGATGATTTCCCCGAAATGCTCGCAGCTCAATACAGCATCATGAAACCGTTGTCTGACTTCTTTGTTAGACCACTATTAGGCTAACCTGGAAATCCTGAATCCTCCCTAACTTTCTGCGCCTGTTTTAAATGACGAATATTATAGCTGATGATCATTAACAATGCTGAACCGAACTTAAATCGCATCATCATTGGGTTTCCTAATCCACCAGCGGTATAGCTGTTAATATTAATATTTTGATAATGCCCTAATAGCTCATTTACCCGAGCCGGGTGAGCATCATAAAATTTAAACGTGTTTTCATTCGCGGCAGGTACTTTAGCCGGACGAACATCTTTGATTGCTTTAGTTTTCTTATGATAT
>JBLIOB010000246.1:0-6489 GCA_047639575.1 Parvicellaceae bacterium | reverse complement strand
TTTAACGCTGCTGCCTTAGTAGATGCGGCTAAAGGCTACAGAAAGCACTTAAGCGAGAATAAAAAGATGCTCGTGTCTCTGGCTGGTGCTATGAGTACAGCAGAAATCGGGATTTCTTTTGCGGAGATGATTCGAAAGGATAAAGTACATATCATCTCTTGCACTGGGGCCAACCTAGAAGAGGACCTCATGAATTTGGTAGCCCACAGCCATTACGAGCGTGTACCAAATTATCGTGACTTAACTCCTAAAGACGAATGGGATCTGTTAGAAAGGGGGTTGAATCGAGTAACGGATACTTGTATTCCTGAAGAAGAGGCATTTAGAAGATTGCAACAGCATATTTTTGAAATTTGGAAGACAGCCGAAGACAATGGAGAACGTTACTTTCCTCATGAATTTATGTACCAGCTGATCGAGTCCGGAGTTTTGGAGCAATACTACGAGATCGACCCAGCAAATAGCTGGATGATTACTGCTGCAAAAAAGAAGTTACCCATGGTAGTTCCTGGATGGGAAGATAGTACCATGGGTAACATTTTCGCCTCGTATGTACTCAAAGGAGAATTGAAAGCATCTACGATGAAGTCTGGAATTGAGTACATGACGTTCTTAGCCGATTGGTACACTGAGAACGCAGAAAACAAAGGCATTGGATTTTTTCAGATAGGAGGTGGTATTGCTGGCGATTTTCCTATTTGTGTAGTACCTATGTTGTATCAGGACATGGAACGGACCAACACCCCATTTTGGAGTTATTTCTGCCAGATTTCAGATTCTACCACCAGTTACGGTTCTTATTCTGGAGCTGTTCCCAACGAGAAAATTACATGGGGAAAATTGGATATCGATACACCAAAATTTATCGTAGAAAGTGATGCGACAATCGTTGCTCCGCTAATTTTTGCGTACGTATTGGACTATTAACTTTTTAAGCAAGGAAGCCGAGTGCTGCTGATTAAGCACTTGGTGTAAGTGAAGCGGAAAGCGGGGCGCAAACCTCGTCCTTCGTTTTCAACATTAGAATATAATTTGAATTATTATAAGATAGATATGAAAAGAAAAGGACTTCGAATGATCAGCTTGTTCTTGATGCGTGGAAGCCAATTTTTATTAATTATGCTAATTGGCTCTACAGCATTTTCCAAACCTCCTATTTTAAATAAAAAGGAGATGAGAACTCATCCACCAAGGGTAACTAGAACCTGCTGTGCTTTTGGATCAAATCTTAAAATTGCTGTTATTCCTTTCGCTCATATGAATACCGCGATTGAATTTAGTGAACTGGGTAGACATCAATATTTAGGAGGGAATAAAGAGGGAAATGGTATTCTTTATACTACCAAAGGGGGATTTATTGATCTAGGTCACTTGAGGGAATGGGCAGACTGGACAGCTTTTTTGTACTTATATATCCAAGATACTTCAATCACAATTAATTACTTGAAATCATTGGGGGTTGAAGGAGGAAAGAAGTCTCTAATATTGCGGGATACGGACAGCCTATCTACGGATGATCGATTGTTACTTGCAGGTAGAATTGCTTTTGAACTCTCTCACTGGCACGAAATTGCTACTGGGTATGGTGTATCTGCTGCCCCATTTATCTCTGAGAAATTTTCGAGTTTTTCACCGGAGGATATGTATTCAAACATGCTAGGGATCAACTTGGCAATTAAAGCAATTAAAAGTAATTTATCATATGATGATGCGTTAACAAATCTTCTAAATAGAAAGTTAGTGGAATTAGATGTGGTTGATTCAATTGAAGCTACTTATGAAGCTTTAGACCAGGTAGAAAATATATGGTGGAGCAAAGAATACAGCGTACCGAATAAAAAAATCATGTTAAAGCGAAGCTATCTGGAAAGCGCGTGCATTAAGCCTTGGCTAGTTCCAAATGCATCAAACCCCACTAGCTATGCTGAATTGGATGTTCCAGTATGTTCAAATGACGGTACGGAATTTTGTCAATTTTTTACGTTGAATATTAAAGTAAACCACAAAATACCAATTAAGAAGGCGCTACCGAATCATCATGGAAAAACGATAAGTCAATCTGACTTTGATTTATTAATTCAATACGTAAGGGTCGATTTGACCAAAATCGAAGTGAAGGCTGCAATGAAGTCTCGCAGTAAAAGAGGTAAAGTTAAAGCTTGAGCTGTTTTCAATTAAGCTAAAGGAATTGAGTAAGAGTGGCAAAATTCTTGGTTCGATATTTCTAAAATCTTTTAGAATAGTTCAAAATATATTGCTTACTAAGCATGCCAATTTTGCCAGGGCTCGGATTCTTAGTATAGGTGGAGTATGGATTGGCTCGGTATGTACGATAACCGCAAGAATGACTTCGAGCCAGCTTATAAAGAAATATGGTATTTGTAAATTTACAACAAAGTATAAATCCTACGATTGGACGTTGATGCTGCACAAATTTGCCGATTGACTTGTTGTTATCTTATCAATTGTGATAGAGTTATGATTTACGCATCCACTCTCACGGCCTTTTGTAGGACGATGTTGGTAGGAAGCGTGATCATATGATTCTCAGCGGTTTTAATCTTAATAAAGAACAATGTAATGTCGTCAACCTGGCCTATGATGGGGAACTCTTTGTCTTCAATTTTCACATTTGAACCAATTTTCATTGGGTGATTGAAATAGAGAATTAGTCCTGCGGTGATATTGGAAAGCAAGGACCATTGCGCAAAGAATGCTACGCCAAGAATAGTAAGTAGGGAAGAAGCGAACCATAGGATACTATTATGTTCTACGCCCCAAATTGCAAATAGAACAACAATTGCAGCTAAAGAAGCAATGAATCTCAAGGCCCGAATCGCTACTTTTCTTCTTTTTCGACTAAATTGAGACCGCTTGAGTACTTTGGTTAAATAACGATTGATGATCCATAGTACTAAAAGTAGACTCACTATTGTCCCTATTGATAGGAGGGCTTTAAATTCTATATCTGTTAATTGCATTTTGGTTGGAATAAGGTCTAAAGTTCTTCAATAATTTTCTTAAAAGTCTTTTGAATTAATTTCAAATCTTTGCTTTTAGGCCAGTTTTCAGGATATGCACCAGTTGACTCGAATACGGACAGACGACAGGATAAGCCAACTTTATAGATGTGCCGTTCTATAACTTCGTCATTTATAACATTCATTGACTTCAATGCCATAATCGATAAGTTGAGTCTCATCAGATTAAGAGACAGTTCTACAGTATCCATGAAGTCATATAGTTTGTCAGTTTCCTTCAAGTTGCGCTTCGCGTGTAATGTTTTACTATTCATTCCGTAAAGCCCTTTATATCCAGTTTCTACCAGCATCGAAAATTTATCGTACCCTGATCTGGCCGCAATACTTGCAAGGCGCCTGCCAGCTTTGGAAACTTCCTTTCGCAATGCGAATCTTCTAATATCGAACAAGTCTTGTTCATGAAGGCCTAGTTGATCGAAAAATGCACTTAAGCGATTTCTCGCCAGTTTTACGCCTTGTTTATTTCCATCTGCATGGAGAGATGCTATCCAACAAGCGAACCTACTTAGCATGTGATCTTTAGAGTTTTTGGCCGAATTTGTAATTGGAATCACATGTTCGTCATACGGCAATCCCAAATCTATTATAACCTTTATCGTCTCTGGTATAATATTATTGCGAAACGCTGCGTTACTTTTATAGCCGTATTCTTTTGCAATTACGATTGAAAGCCAGTATGGAGTGTCGTTTACAATTGATTGCATTGGGTTTGTTTGTGATTTAATCATAACAGTTATTGGTTAAAGGGAGTTCCGATAATTTTACGCATGAGGAATAGGAAACAATTGGTATTAGTTCTGATGTAAAATAGATACCAAATTATTATAGTTCTCATTTCATCATCGTATATATACGAACCGATACAATATCTCAGATTATTGCCTTGAACAGTGTTTATATTAATGCCTGTCATCGCTGTAATTATTTATTTTTAAAAATCTCATTGCTATTTTCAAAACATTTCAATTCCACCATATAGCCGTTGGGGTCTTGAACGAAATAAGACTTGTGATGGCCAACCTGGCCAATAAAATATTCCGAAGATGTAAATAGATATTGATCAGTATCCTTAATATGGTTGTGTACTTTGTTCCAGTCACTTTTGTCCAGTACAATTCCAAAATGGAAGGATGGAAGTAGACTTTTATCTAGTTGATAGTTATTGAATTTGAATTCAAATTCTCCAGCTTGTACAAAGGTTATTTCGTTGCCGTAAAGATTTATGTCGGCCCAGCCAATGAACTGTCGTCCAAGCTTACATTTGAAGTAAGTTTTATAAAAGTTAATTGTTTCTTCTAGATTTAAACAGGGCAATGAGAGGTGAAAATTTCTGTTAGCAGATAGTTTCGATTGTGCCTGATTCAACTTGTTGGGAGCGGTCAATTTTGTGTTGTCAGAGTATGTAATTGTCGGTTTCATAGCTCGTTTAATAATAACCTTTCGGTTTGGTTCGATCAAAGTTTGTGATTTGTTTCTGAATGATTTCTGAATGAAATCTGAAAAATTACTGAAGAAATCACTGAATCAGGTCAACTTTACTTCACACAAGAATCGATTATTTTGGTTTTAGACTACATTTAATTCGTAAAACTATTGCTCATAAAAGATGACCTACAACTGCTACATTCTATGTTGAGACATTTTGATTCCTGTGGTTACCGCCTCGATCATGCCAAGATGCTGAAAACTTGATAATAATCCTCCCATATTTATTATTGAGTCTGACGGAACCGTTGTTGCTGCATTTATTTTTGCTTATGTTTAGGAATCGTAGAAACAGAATTTCAAAGGCATAGCTTCAATATGATTCCAGTGCCATCTCCCTAATTAATAGGACTCTGAAAGGATGGTGTTTAAATTCAAGAAGATTGAAGGATACAAAATTCAAGTAGGTATTTCTGGGGTTCCTGCGAACTTCGAGAAGCCACCAAGATCAGTAGCAAATTGATAAAATCTAAGGTTGAACGCAGCCGTAGTACATACTCTTAAAATAGAGAAAAGGCCCCAGTTTATGGAGCCTTTTCCTTTGTGCCAAATTGAATTTAGATTCCCAACTTATTCTTCCCACTCTTCCTCTTCTTCGATTTGACGTTCAAGCTGAATTGGTTTCATTGAAACAATTGTATATACTTCGTATTCAAAGCCCTCTTCTTCTATTTCGATTTTAACCGTATATGTAATTTCGAATGCTTTTCCGTGACTATCTGTAGTTTTGAGCTTGTGTTTTTCGATCAAATCCTTTGAGACATTTGAAAATTCCCAGATCATTCCATCTGGCTCTTCAAAGTAAAAGGTTTCACTATCATAATTTTCAAAAAACGCTTTTGTTGTTGCGGCTTGTGCCTGGGTACTTTTGGTTGCCATTAGCACCAGAATAATCAGAATTACTCCGCTTATAAATCCTTTTGAAATCATTGTCATTTGTTTTGAGGTTTAAAAATTACTTCGGATTGGTCCACCTGCTTAAAGCTCCGATTGCTTTTCGATTCATTAACCTGGTTAATAGAACCCGCAGTTCAAATCTATATTGCTCTTTCTTTTATCTCTTCTCGTTTTTGCATACAGCAAATTTGCAAGATCATTTCTGAATAATTTCTGGATCAAATCTGAAGATTATCTGAATTTCAAAGTGGGTTGTGGATCAGCTTAACTACATCAAAAAAAAAGAAATGGAAATGACGTACCAAGGGTTCTTGGATTATGAATTAATTGACTATTCCAAAATACACCTATAGCTTTCTGGATTAGTTGGGGTGGTAATAATTTGGGTCGAAACCACAATATTATTAATCGTCTTCCGAAAAGCCTTGGCGAGCATAAGCAGAGGGACCGAATTCCTAACGGTGTTCCTTCAGTTCTTGGACTACTGTCAGGACTTTTCGTCTAATCAGGGGTTCGCTAAGTTCTATAATCTCAGCAATCTTTTTTCTTGTCAGTTCATTGTTTCGAGTCGGGTCGAATGCGCAAAAAATGCTCACCCGATTTCGTGTTTTATTGGCAAGTTTTATGGCATGAGCGAATGCATTTCTATTGGCTACTCCCTGATCATATGTATATAAAGTTGTGTTCATTTTTATATCGTCCATGTCCCAAGAGCTTCGTAGTAAGCTTCTGATATGTATTGTTTATAATTTTCTTGAAATTCGTTTGAAATTTCTTGGGACTCATCAGATATCCGAACCGATAACACGGCCTTTGTACAGCTGTTAATGACGCTTCCAGGTGATCGGTATCCAATAATTTCGTTCAATCTTCTATTTCGATTCACGGTGACCGCAATAATATCTGCACCTACTTCTTGAGCAAAGTTTTTAATTCCGTCTTCAACAGTAAAATCAGTAGATACATTACTAGTGAATGGTTTAATTTTATTTTCAAAGCCAAATTTGTTCATTAAGGCCATTAACACAGATGATCTTTCAAAATGACTTGGTGTAACCACTCGAAG
>JBLIOB010000245.1:0-6498 GCA_047639575.1 Parvicellaceae bacterium | reverse complement strand
GGAGATGCATAGTTATCAAGGTTGATAACATCTAGTTGGTTCGTACCCCAGCAGTTTATTGAAGTCGAAAGTGTAACGTATGCTCTGTTTCCGTCTACTACAACTGGGTCGCATGACTGAACATGGTCAATATGCCCGATGTATTCAGGAACTGAAGGAACAGTTAAAGAATAAATGATCATTCCTGTAGTGGTTCCCATAAATAAATGGTTGTTGTATGGGAATAAGGTCTCTGTATCTCTGTTGATTGTAATACTTGATCCAGCAATTAAACCACCGTCCAAGGAAATTTCGAAAGCAGACAATATATCGGCCTTTAAAGTATAGAGATGATTATTGCTGATAGTGAACTGAGCCTGAGACCCACCAGTACCTGTTGAGCTAGCTCCAGTAGTTTCAACGGACACATCAGACATCATAAAGTTAGTTCCCGCCCAAGGTTCGGCTAAGAAAAATTCTTGTGAAGTAACTTCTTTAATTTCCCAACTAACGACTACTTTATCGGTTTCAGTAATTGCTCCGATAGGATAGCCTTCGTGAATTCCCGGAAGAGCCGAGTAATTATCAAATTCTATAGCGTCTTGAACTCGATGAGCTAAAGTCGGACTGGTTTTATCTGAAACATCAAATACTAATATGTCAAAATAGCTATCTACATACATGAAGTCATCTTTAATAGAGATGTCAGCACATGCGTAAATTGGTAGAAAACCCATATTTGAAGGGTCGGCTGGGTTGCTGTTGTCAATGAAATGAATTCCTTCCATAGGTTCCATAATAAATAAGTAGTCTTGGTAGATGTATATTTTGCCAGGGTTGTTTAAATCACGGGCAGACTCCATATTAAAACTGGCCGCTCTAAATTCAGATATTTCCTGATAAATAGGAGAGTTGGCTTGGCGCGTGATCAAAACTTTGTCACGGCATCCTGCTAAAGTGATTAGGAGGATGGCCAATGATGAGATTATTATTCGGTTCATGTTTTTAGGTTTTCTTGGTTTTTCAAAGGTTATATAATGCTGATGATACATAGTTGCAAATGGTTGCATGAGAAACTTGGCAATAGAAGAAACGCCTTCTATGACTGCAATGTAGTTGGTGGAAAAATAAATTGAATTGGATGAGGTGCTATAGATTATAGCTGATGCCTAACTTAATTCCTGGCCAGAATTTCTGGTTAGAATAAGAGTTATAATGGCTTTGATAGAAATAAGATTTGGCTGAAACTTCTCCGTAAAGATTCCAGCTCTGACCAAGTTTATAATTTATTCCAGTTGCTAAAGCAGCTCCGTATTGTAAACCGTTTATTGCGAATTCTCTTTGACCTCCTGTTTCTGATGATCTAGCACCTGAGTATCCGTTAGTGGTTTTTCCGTACTTTTCCTTTTGCTTAATTCCAAACTCTGGAGACAAAGTTGCTCTAAGATATCCACTCGTTTTACGCTTGCCGATTACCCGGTATTTAATTCCTAATGGAACTCCAACATAATTTCTGCTAATTCCAACGGACATGGTACCAAGTGTGTCAATTAAGGTGGACGAACTTCTTAATATACTATAGGATAATCCAATACTAGCGCTCCATCTTTTTGATAAAGAAAATTCAAAGTCGCCACCAATTGTTATAGGGGCTTGATCCGTTTCTCTACCTGAATAATTGTAAGTAGAGCTAGATTCTATCGTTGCTATTTCACTAGCGTCCTGGGATGTTAAGCCAGCTGGTGCACTCGCATTTACGAAGAATAAGTCACTCACCCCAGCGGAACTTCTTCCAAAATTGGGAGATACATTAGCCATCAAGTATTGTTCACTTTGATAAGGAGTTTTAGGCTGTGCTGGTGGGTTTTCATCCCAATTAATGCTGTCTCGGTTAATCGTGTCATGAAATAAATTTGGAAGTAGATTTTCTACGCTTGCTAATCGTCCATTTTCAAACGGTATAAGAGGTATATAACGTTGAATCAGGTTTATTACTGGTCCTATAGTGTTTGAAGTGTCGTATTGCGATTTGTCAGAAGTTTGTGGCGCTTCAGGAATTATGATTTTTTCGTCATTTTCAGCTAAAACAAGGGCGAAATGATCATTTTTCGGGTACAAACTAACGTTTTCATCATGTTTATGGTGATAATCGAATTTGTCATTTGAGCTGATGTTGTTTGGTCTAACAATATTATTTGAGGTATTTAAATTCCAAAATAAGCTGGTGGCAAGAATAACTGCTAACCCTGCTGCAACACTCCACCAAATAACTGCTCTTCTCTTTTTTGGATATAGCGCTCTTTCGATTTTAGTCCATACTCCGGAAGAAGGTGCATGAGCGTACTCTGCAAATACAGCACTGAATTCGCCAGGTACAGGCGCGCCTTTTCCCTGGATCTTATCGAAAAGATCAGCAGGTGCTTTGTGTTCGAAATCATCGAACATTCCGCTAAGGTTGTTATCAGATGGCTCGCTCATTGCTTATTACTTGTTCTGATTCAATTTTATTAATGAGCATTTTTCTTGCTCTGCTATATTGGGACTTTGAAGTGCCTTCAGAAATCGATAGTTGTGTTGCGATTTCATGATGTTTGTACCCTTCAATTCCGTATAAATTAAATACCATCCTGTATCCTTCAGGTAGGCTTTGGATAAGGCTCATCAGCTCTTTTGCAGAAATAGCACTGAAAACATCGTCATTAGATGCTATTTCAATTCCGGTATCTTCAATGTCTGCGTACAGTTGGTTTTTTTTATTTTTTCTAAAGTGCATTAAAGCCGTATTCACTGCAATTTTTCTAATCCATCCCCCTAAAGGCCCAGTAGCTTTAAACGTATCCAGTTTTCTAAAAACCGTGATAAAGGAATCTTGAAGAATGTCCTCAGCATCTGCTTCTCTCGAGGAATATCGCATACAGACTCCCATTACCATATCACAATGTTCGTGATATAGCATACGTTGGTGTCGCACTGAATTATCAATGCATTTTTCTATGAGCTCTTTTTCTGAGATCGGTGGCCTTTTATTGTTTGATGCATGTTTTACTTAAACGGTTGCATCACGTTTGTATTATAAAGCTAATTTAAACACTATAGAAGTGCTTTTCGGTTTTCTTAACCAGCACAGATAAAGAATGAGCAATGAAAAATGCAGCGAATAAATCAATGCTGTAATGTCCGTGAGCCATTAAAACAATAACCATCATAATTATCGAATATCCAATTATGACTCTTTTAACCAACCTGTTTCGAACTAATAGAGCAACGAAAAATGGGCCTCCTACATGGCCTGAAAAGAACATGTCAGAAGAAAAGTTAAACCAACTTAAACTTTCTGGAATATTAATGGCGCTCTCCGGTGGTCCAATGTGAGTTAGTGAAATGAAGAAGCATCTCAAGACAACGAACGCGGCCATTCCCCACAAGATAAAAGCTAATTGTTTCGGCTTATAGAAGTGATATGCAACAGCTACGAGCCAGAATATAAGCACCGCCCAGAAGAATAGAAAGTTGATTTCGAAAACGGGAATTACGTCCAGCAACAAATCTCCAACGGAGTTGGTTGCGATAGTGTCTACCCAAGTTGAAGTGAAAAAATTTAATGCAAACGTTATAAGCAAAACAACGAACCCCGTTATCAACAAGACCAGTTGTTTTTTGGATTTAAGAATTACTTTCCATTCAGAAAGCTCTATTGATGATGTTAAGTCTATGGCCGCCACTAATTAATTACCTATTCCTTAAGTTTCAATTATAGGTTTGCCTTTTGCGCAAAAGAAGGATGTTTTAATATTATCAAAATTGAGATAATATTCGCCAGTATCCATATGTGAACAATCAATTTCACTTCCAATTCCGGTTTGAATCTTAACACCATACGCATCGTAAACCTCAAAAAAGGTGGATCGAGCAAATATGATTGATTTTCTTTTGGTCAAAACATTTTGCTTTATAATCCCGTCAAATTTCACTTTTAAAGTATCAGTTATTATAGCGCTACGGAGGCTGAAATTTGGCCGAACGATTCGAAATAAGTTTTCGCCTTCATTTAATGCAATGGTCGTTTTGTATTTTTGTTCATCGGTATTTCCAACCCCACTTAAGGTGTCCATTTTCACCCAATGTCCCCATCTGTATCCTTCTACGATATAATGTAAGGGAGCAACTTCGCCCATGGCTCTGAATTCTAGTACGCCTTTTTCGTCAACTTTAAAGTTGTCAGCGTCAACTTCTTCCAATAATATTTTTTCTAAATTCAATACTTTAGGCGGAGTACCAGCCTTGTGAATTAAATAAACATGAATGCTATCAGCATAGCTAAACCCCATGTTTTTTAATTGAATTTCAAATCCTTTGCTTTCTTTGTTATGGAAAGCAAGCTTGCCATTCACTAAAATCCGCTGTGTACAGTTTCCTTTTTTGCTACGGTTATCAATCTTTAAGTTTTTCCCTCTATAGATTCCGTCAACGATTAAAGTATCAGACTTGGCTTGACATATTCCTAGCGATGAAAATAAAACCAGCGAAAAGAATAAATATGTTATTCGAATAAACACGAATGCTAAAATACTAAAAAAGGCGCCTGAAAAAACAGATGCTTTTTCAATAGAATTGACCGAGCTTGCTGAGCTTAAGTCACCTATAAGAGGGCGTTTCGTACCGAACTAAAATGAGTTGAAGGCGATTGTCTTTAGTAAGAATTGAGCGGAGATCCGCTTGATCTTTCTCAATTTTCCAATCGTATTGTAGCTCCCAAGTTAACTTATCGCATTCCGGAAAATACGTATTAAGTATAGGATAGACGCCATACTCCTGAGAAATCACAGAAGGAGCAAAATGAGCGAATAATAAAGCTAGAGAATCAATCGAAGAAGTGATGTTTTCTTCCGTATACTTTTGGAAAGCAGGTAGGTACAGTGACGTCTTGAAGCCTAGCTTATCAAATAAAGACAAACTATATAGACTCCTACTTTCAATAACAATGTTTGGTAGATATGCCCCAGACGAGCAAACTTCTAAAAGTCGATTTGCCGCTTGTTGGGCATTTGATGAATCAAGGTTTTTTACATCTAACCAATAGTAGTATTCAGAGGGCTCGTCCAACGAACCTATTAATTCCTCCAAATTGAGTCCTATGGATTTTTCCGGAAGATGGTTCACATCGTAAACACCACTTTCACTATACATTAAGTCAATTTCAAATCCATCGAAATGAGCTTTAACTTCATGAAGACGATCTATCCCATTCACCCGATGACAAAGTATTTTAGTAGGAAAATCAAGATCGTTTTTAGTTCTTAATTCTGGCAGTAGATTAGTGTCAAGTTGATTTTTAATTTGAGAACTAAACAGTCCGTTTCCTGGATCGATTTTGTTGCAATTAAAGCCATACAAACTTCCTGTTGACGCTATGAACACATCTAAATTGGAGGGTGCATTTAGATTGAGTTGTGCATATTTAATTGCCTCTTTATGACTTTCCTGATATGTTTTATTTGACCAAAAGATAAAAGGGATGTCGGTCATATATTTCGATTTATTTACATCCGAATGGCCATGGAAATCCCTATAATCGAAGACTTCATCTCCATGATCAGAAAAATAAATGAGTGAGGCGGAGCTTTGCAAATGCTCTTTCGAACTGTTTAATGAAGAGATGAATTCAGCAATAATATGATCGTTATACAATACAGAATTATCGTAATTGTTCACATAATTTATTTGACTCTCGTTCCAGAAGTTATCTTGTTTAGCCCCTTTGAAAGTTTCAAAAGATTCCGGGTAACGGTCAGAGTAACTCATGTGTGAACCCATCAAATGAACAAAGATTACTTTCCTCCCAGGCTTCTTCAATATGTCGTTAAAAGGGTTGAGTAAAACCTCATCGTACTGCTCAGTTCCTCTTGATGAATTACTAAAGATCTTATGATCTGTTTTGTTGGCAAAGTAAGAAATAGGTGTTTCGAAATCTCCGGCTATTGCTTGATTGCTAATCCAGTAAGTTTCATAATCAGCCTGATTCAATAAATCGATTAACGTACCATGTTCCATCCCTATGTCTGGATTTGAATTACTTTTAAACGTGAGTGCCTTTGTTAATGATGGGACTGTATGCGCATGAGGCGATGTTACCTGGCTAAAAGCGATTAAATTTTCTACCTGACTCAATCTTGGATTTGTTTCCCGCCAATAGTCATACAACCCCATATGATGCCTGCTGGTTGATTCTCCAATAATAATTACATGGACTTCATTTTCAATAGGAACAAATGAGAACCCTTCAAACTCAGGATTAAAATCAGATAGTTTTTGAAATTCCTCTTGCTCATACAGAAAGTCGAAATATGCATTGGCTCCGCTCAAAATAGAAGTGTCAGATAGCGATGAAGGCAATAATCGGTCGGGCCCAATAAAGCCGTAACCACTTAAGATAACAACCAACCCAAATACACAAAGCTTTCCTTCGGTTTTTGAACTCAATTTAAGTAAGTCACCTTTTTTAATTAAAAAGTAAACTCC
>JBLIOB010000244.1:0-6578 GCA_047639575.1 Parvicellaceae bacterium | reverse complement strand
TAATATCAGCAATCTCCACGAAGTCAAGATAAACGAAGTTACTATCAAAATCGTTTTCTAAAATTGACTCGATTTCCTGCTCTAAAATTTCTCGTTTTGTGGAATATGCTTCTACATAAGTGTATCGTCCAATAACATCTTTAATCGCTCCTTTTGCTTTTTTGTCAATAAAAGATTCTGCGTATCCAATACCATGTTTTAAGTGTAAAGCTGCTGTGCTTCCTTTGATTGCGTGATAATTTAGTGCAATTACAACACCGATATCAGTTCCGTTTTTGTCCATTACCTGAGATTCGTATGATCTACTTTGTTGAAGTATATTGTAAGTGATCATTTCATTCCAAGGCGCTACAATAAATGTTCCCTCTGAATTTGGAACCTCATGAATGTCTATCCCTGGAGTTGAGTAAGGTCTAAATACAAATCCTTCTTCACCTGGAGCAACGTCCTGCCAAGACATGAATAAAAGCACTACCGCTGTTACTATAAGAATACCGATTAGCCCGAATCGAACTACTTTTTTTGGGTCTAATTGTTGTTGTTCTGTCATTTTTTTTGTTTTATTAATCCTGTATAGCTAAGGTAAATCACTGCTGCATTTACTATGAGCGCTAATACCTTAATAACAGGGGGTATTACTTTTATATATTTAATTGTTAATAAGAGAACAAACGCAATAATGAGGATTCCCATAACTACTTTAAAAATTCTTGTTCCATTACTCGTTTTCATTTCCTTTGATTTTGATTATAACTAAGTATACCTCAAAACTTTGGCGAAGTTAGTATAATCGTATAAGTGGGGTCTATAAAATGTAATCGGATTTAATTAATTATAAAGAATAACACTCAATAGTCCGTATATCTAGAATTTAAACACAGTTGGTACCAAATTGTTTACATAAAAAATTAGGAACAAAAAAAATCCCACTCCAAACAGATTGGGGCGGGATTCGAAGAGGCCTGTTTAATCACCCTACATAATTATTAATAACAGACTCGTATACTCTTCCAAAAAGAACTGAATAATGAAGTCAAACGCTGTGTTAAATAACTTCAGAACTCACTACCTGCCAAATGTAAGCGAGAACGCTTAAAAAAGAACCTAGTATAAACACTTGGTTTAGCCCGTATAAAGACCTGGTTTACCGTTTTTAGAGCATTAAAAAAGGACCGAACTTCAGAACTGAGGAGAGTTGAGACGTAAAATACAGGTATTTCTAGTCGCTGAATTTTAACACAAAATCAGTTCAGTTTTATAACCCTATCCGAATACTCACGGTTTTAGGGCCAATCCCTTCATCCTTGTAATCGATTTCAAAATAGAGCTGATCAAGATGCGTTGCACTTTGAATGGCCTCAATCGCCTCGTTTGAGAGTTTGTCTGAAGCCACTTCGATCATAGATAATGATTTGTCATCGTAAATTCGGCCACTATCGGTAGTTATAATTAATCGAATGTTTTTGAATGTTGTAAGGCTGTATTCATCAACAATACTTCCTTTTGGAAGGCATAACAATGACGATAAACTTGTAGTACGGTCCAATTTTCTAATAAGTTCTGAACATCCATCGGTAGTGGGAGTGTTGTTTACTAAAGGCTTGTTTAGTAATCTTGATTCTACTAATTCGGCTAGTAAATTGGAGTCTTGTTTAATTTCATAAACGTAGCCTTTGTCTTGATAGGTGTTAGCAGGGTTAGTTGTGAAGTTAGTGGAATCTAAATCATACATTCCTCCTATAAATTCAATGGGGAAAATGGAAATATCAAGATCTATTAGGCCTTTCAATTTGATTCTGGATGCTTGATCCATTACTGGATATTCAATAGAGTTCTTTAAACAAAGTAAAGCTTTGCCTAAGTTCTCAAGTGTACTGGTGTCTGAAGTAACCAGTATTAGGGCATTAAGGTCATCTACAATGTCGAAAAAGTGGCTTGTGTCGGTTTTTTCTAAATGATAAGCCATAGAAATAGCCCTAAAGCAATTCGATTGAATATGCATTGGATACATGGATACGCATTTTGAAAAATAGGGGAGAGCGGCATCATAATCGTTATAAAAGGATTTGCAAAGCCCCATTCTGAAGTTGTATTGAAACTTTAATGACTGATCAGTTTCAATATTCTTTAGGTGCTCTTCTGCCTTTTGAATATACTCCATCTGGTTTTTGCTGTTCGAAAGCGCCCTTAAATAATAAGCCGCACTTAAGTAGTACTCGTGTTTAGCGTTGCTTCCTTTTTTTAATTTCCTTTGATAGTATTTAATCCCCTTCTTGGCATTAGAAACAGAAAGCCGATCTAATCCCTCGAAATTAGTTTGCTGTGCAACTAGGCTAATCGAGAATAAAACAGAAATAATGAAAATAAAGCCTTTAACCATAGTACTAGGATTTCAATTTCTTATAATTTCCACAAATCCAAAGGTCTAAGTCTGATTTGTAATACTTAGACATTCGTCTGTCAGACACGCCACCAACCAGCGCAGTTTCGATATAGTCTTCATTCATATCTGCAATAATTCGATACGATGGAGCGAACGAGGTTGTTCTGCCATTACTTTTATAAATTTGACCTTGGTGAATCGTGGCTCTGTTGCCAGGAAGAGGAATTGGGCCTTTATCAAAACCAAAGAATTTTGGAAATTTTCCTCCAACCAAGATGTTCTCCATTGTAATGAAATTAATTTCTCCCCAAGTTTTTATTTCAACATTCAATCCTTGCTCTATCGCGGCTTGAAATATTTCTTTTTGAGACCTCCCATTAAACCAAATCGAATTTTTGGAAAGTAGAATTCGATCGAAATTTGCATAAAAGTCAGTGATGTAGCCAGTTTCTTCTTCGATGAACTTCAGTACTTCTTCTCCAATTACATTTCCAAACACCTCTTGAAGTAGGTGAGAATAGATTGATTCAAATAATACCGCACCTTTCGATTCGTTATTATATCGTAAATCCCAATCATTAAGTTCTTTGGCAGCATGCGAGTTTGGCAATAATGGAGAGATAAGCTTCATGAATAATTCCGCTTGAATTGAATATAAATCCATATGCATTAGCTTCATATCTGCTACGCTAACCTTTTCTTTTTTTGCTAACAGATCTTTTATTCTATCTGATCTATAGTTCCCCATAGTAATTGTATGTGGGTTTACTTTTCCTAAATGACTTAGATCTTCATTTGCAGTTACGATTACTCCAGATTCAGGGTTAATAGACCTCGGTAGATCATCTGGATGATGGAAGCCTTTCCAGTCATATTCAGATTTCCAGCCAGGAATTGGAGTGAAGCCAGAATAGTCAGGATGTCTTTTGGGTAATAGGCCAGACATTTGATATCCTATGTTGCCATGAATATCTGCAAGCACCCAATTAAAAGAGAGCTCAAGTTTTCCAAGTTTTTCCATTCCTTCTTCAACGGTTGATACAGAATTCAAAGTAAGTCCTTGCTGAATAGACAGCGCGCCTCCATTGATGCTACTCCATTTGACAGATAAGTGGATCCCATCTTTTTCAGGAGAGGTAAGAAGAACTCCATGATCGTTCTCGTAAAATGAGATTTCTTCATCATCATTCTTTTTCCGTTTAATTGTCTCGGTGCGAACTTTAAAATCGTGACGAACATCATCTTTTAGATATTGACCGTCTTTCAGATCTTCCATCCAATAGTCAATAGCGTCCATAAACGTGTATGTAGCTCCCCATGAGACTTCTTTGTTTCTACCTATTAATATTGAACTAATACCAGGCATAGTGGCTCCTGCAGCATAGTAGTTGTCAGCTTCAAGAATTATTTCGTACCAAACCGCGGGAAGTCGATTGATCTCTAGATGTGGGTCGTTAGCTAGTATTGGTTTGCCAGATGCTGACTTTTCTCCATTCACTACCCAGTTGTTGGAAGCCATCATTGGATTGAGTAAATTATTCCATTTTACTTCTTTGGGTATAATTTGATGGGGTAAATGGATTCTTTTGATCAGACTTTCATCATAGTCTCCAAGTACCCCTGGAAATAAATCGTTGAGTAAGTCTTTGTTAATTCCACCTTGAACTAGTTCGATAAAAAGCTGCTCTACTTCTCCTTGTGATTGCGCTAAGGTTAAGAATCCCGCCATCCTGCTCATCATAATAATATCAGGAACTGTCCATTTAAAAGATTTGAATCCAACCAATAAAGTCAGCTCCCAAGGTCGTTTTTCTTTAAATCGCTGATTAATTCCATCGCAATACGCATTTAGCTTTGCTAATTCAATGGGCGAGAATTTATCAATTTCTGGCTGAGTATGTCCTTGAAAATTATATTGAAGAAAGAACTTATCAATGACGAGCATTTCTTCAGTGTCCTGCAGGTGAACGCATGCCTGCCCTTTACCTAAGGTTTTCATGAGCATCATTTGAATTCCACGGTCCATCGCATGGCAATAACCCATTCCGTAAAATAGATCCAGTTCATTTTCTCCTTTGACTTTCGGGACTCCAGATTCTGTTCTGGTTATTGATACTGATTTTCTTTCTTTGATCTGCATATGCGGATCAAAAATAACCAGACTTAGTTAATTTGACGATTCAACCAGTCAATTGCTGTTGATTTTTTGTCAAATACTTTAGTTAAGGTTTTTGGTTGATTGACTTTAATGTAAAATTCAGCAAGTAATTCACCTTTTTCATTGTCTGTTATAATTGCTACTGCAATCCAGTTTGGGTTGTCGATACTTGCAATATATTCTCGGACTTCTTTAGACAACTCTATGCCCTCAGGGAGCATCATTAAACTGGCAAATGGCATTTCATCTGCTAGCATTTCCCTTGCTGAAATTAGTTCTTTGAAATCTTCGATAGATATATCAATTCCACTTAGCAAATTGATGCTAATTACTCGACCATATTTAGATAATGTACCAATTCGAGTTTTTATTTTTTCGCTCACTGCCATGCCATACGTCATATTAATTCGTATTAATGCAGTAGGATGATACGGTTGTAATATCTAACAAAATTTCAAGTCAATCAAATTTAATTGGCTTTATTTTGACCATATATCGCATTTTTTCTGGACAGATTTTTATTATCTAGCAATTACTATTTGTCTTGTCCTGACTTGCTTTTCATCACTCACCTTTACCACGTAAATTCCACTCGGACAATTACTAAGGGAGATTTCATTTCTTTTAATGACGTTGTAAACTGTCTTTACTCTTTTGCCGCTTACATCGTAAATATTCACTTGAAGAGAAGGTGTCATATTTTCGAATTCAATACAAAATTCTCCATTGTTTGGATTTGGAAAGATGTTAAAAACGAACCAAGGCTTTTTAAGGATGGTAGAACTATCCGTTTTCGTTGCATTAATTTCATCGCTAATGCTGTCAGATTGGTTAATGAACTCTTGAGAATGTGCAACTATTAGTTGAGATACTAAGAGCAATATTAGAAAAGTGACTTTACGTAAGTGTTTGATATACATGATTCTCTAGTTCTTGTTTGTAGATTGCAAAAGTTCTCATAATTAAGATTGATTGCAATTTATAGAGCATAATATATGTGCTATAATATCATTTCTAAATGGTTGTATTTTAGGGTTTAATTTCATATTTATAACCCGTAAACCGTTACTGGTAGCTGGAAGACGAATTGAAAATTAACTAGATATTTATACTAACGATTAAGTATTCCGAGGTGCTTTTCCCAGGGTCCGACTTCTGATTTATACTGAGATGCCATTATTCCAGAAATCTGCGCAATGTGGGCTAGATCGTGAACAGCCCATGCAGACAATAGTTCTTTTAAAGTTACGGGTCCAAATTCGGGATGAATCCCTTCTAAATTGAATTGTTCATTGCTTAGATTATATGCTCGAATTATATCTACGTTGATTTCTCTTAATTATTGAAACTGAAACAATAGTTCTCTCATGGACTTTTCTTGAGATGTCTCAATGTGAACTATCATATTAAAAGGCTCAAATGTTTTATTCGGAATACTGGAAAGGATTAATTCCATTCTTCGCACCCAATCAGTTCTTTCTCCTAGAATTAAGTGACCAATAATTTCGTGCGGGGTCCAGGAGCTTTCTCCTTTCTTTGAATAAATCCACTCGTCTGAAAGCCCTTGCAGTAAAGAGGTAAGAACTACCGGTGTTCTTTCCAGAATCTCTATGCATTGTTCGGAGTTAAAATTCAAGCAGCCAGCGGTTTAAGAAGTTTCCTGTCGGCTACAAATGTACCTAAAGGGAGAATAGAAGCTAGGCAACTTAGAATAATAAATTTTGGTTTTTGACTGAATTGGTGAGCAATTATAAATACCCAAACCACATAACCCATAAATAAGAAGCCATGCGCAAGTCCAAGTGGTTGCATTAATATATCATTGTGCCACACGCGTTTCATTGGAACCGCAACGCCAAGTAAAAGAAGAAAACTGATTCCTTCCAATAGTCCAACGAACCGTAGAAGTTTCAAGTTAAATTTTGCCATGTACAAAGGTATACAGTACTCCCCATCCTTAGGACAGGATAAAAGTAATTATTAGTTTATTAAGATGCCATTTTTTTAATTTCATATACCTGATCAGGTTGCACTTTT
>JBLIOB010000243.1:0-6584 GCA_047639575.1 Parvicellaceae bacterium | reverse complement strand
TAAAGCTTCGGTCTACAAGAAGGCCTAGCCTTGTTTGGATAAAGTAAAATTTGTGCTGAACTTTGGCTGAAGACAGATGATGAAAATTAACTGCCGCTTATTACTCAGAAATTTCAAATTGAAAATCCAACTCAAATTCACGTTCCCAATTGATTAAACTATCTGTAATCTGAATGTGATGATCTTTATCATGAATCTCTATTTGAAGATGTGGGCCCATCGCCATGTTTTTGGTTAAGTAGATCTCAACGGTTTCATTATTCATCACCACTACTTTACTGACATCTTCTGCTCGAACTAGTTCGCTAAGGCGGTTTAAGTTTACTTTTTTAGCAGAAAATGAACAGGAGGCTAATAAGAATATGAATACGATGATGGATAGTTTTCTCATAGAATAAAGATAAAAGAATTAGTGTCTCGCTTTATCTACCTTCGGTCGATGATCGCTTTGCTCAGAGTTCCTCTAATTTATAACAAAGACCCGGAGAATTCGGGGGAGCGTTCTTAAATGGTTGCAACAATCCAAGGCGCCTTGTTCGATTAAATGCCAACTAAACCCAAGAAAATCTTACTTTTAGCCTATGAATTTCAAACTAATCTGGATTGCATTCGCAATCATAGTTCTTACTCAATGTACTACTCGTAAAAACAACTTGAAGGCCAAAGACGTTGTAGTTGATAAATGCAAATTAGTACCGGAAACGGGTAAATGTAAAGCTGCTAAAATCCGCTATTACTTTGATAATAAGACCGGCAAGTGTACCGAGTTTACTTGGGGCGGTTGTGAGGGTGTTGTTCCTTTTGAAACGTTGGAGGAATGTGAGGCTTGTGGGTGTAGTAAGGATTGAAAGAAGAGGTTAGATCGCTTCGTATCGAAGCTTTAGAACGCTGCGCTTTTAGAAATTAGAACAAAATACTTTTAACTATTTTCTAATACGGCTTCTGATTGGGTTGTCATCTAATCGTTGAATATTTCGTGGTAGATATCCTCCAGGTCTTTTACCTCTCCTTCTTTCAAGTCTGAAAACTCCTTTTTCAATGCTCTTTTCGACAGTTTTCCTTCGTTCTGTCGTAGAAAATTTGCCAGAAGTGAAATCAAGTTGTCAGGCATTTCATAGGTGTTTTCTAAGTAGGTTTTATATTCGTCATACTTCTGTAAATAATCTACCTCTCTGGGAATAATGTTGGTGATCGTATCTTCAACACAATCGTATAAAAACTCAGCTTGGTGTGTTGCGTCAAAATACCGGTAATAGTCTATTGTCTCATTATGAATTTCCACGTTGTGATCCGCAGAAGGCGTCCAGTCTATATGATCTAGAAGCGGGCGCGAATAATTCTCAAGTACATTTCTATAGTCATTAATATGGTCTAGAATGGCTGCTGAAACAGGGAATATTACCCCTTGCTTTGAGGAGTCCATTTTTGCCAAAATATGATGTATTATGTATCGGTGTAATCTTCCATTTCCATCTTCAAATGGATGAATAAACACAAAGCCAAATGCTAATTTAGCGGCTGCCAAAACAGGGTCGATCTGGCTTTCGAATAAAGTATTCTTTGTTTCTACAAATCCAGACATGAGCTGGTCAAGGTCTTGATGTTTTGCGGAGATATGGTCTGGAATTGGATCTTGACTTACTTCATCTCTATCTCCAATAAAGCCCTGCTGCTCTCGTATACCCATTTTGGTAAACCTAGTGTTCTCAATTACAATTTGTTGCAGACGATTTAGTTCGTTAATATCTAATTCGTTGGCCCCTGCTTGTCGTATGACATTCCCCCAACGAGCCGCTCTATTACTTCTAGGCTTCTCCCCTTCAATTGTGAATGAAGCTTTAGAATCTTTTAATAATAAATATGCTGACGCACGCTGTAACAAGTCTTTTCTTACTTTCTGTAGGAATGTATTCTTTTGCTCACTAAGGTTGGATTTGATGTGTTTCTCTAGCTTATCGGTTTTGCTAATTAAAGGACAAAAGTTCTGGACTCCAGGTAGATTGTTAACGATCTTATGCCGGGATGAGCTCACCCCCTGAGTGGCATATTGTAGTTTTTCGTCTAATAACGGAACTAAATTTCCAGTCTTTAGATCTGAAATATTTAATTGATTATCCATTAACCATTCATACAAGAACCAGATTTTTCTGCTGTATTGCCCTGTTGGTTCTAGTTGAAGTATTTCCGTAATAACTGAAGCTCCAATCTTTTCAAAAAGCTTTTTAAATACCAACAAGTTTACTCCCTCATATTTTAAAGCAAATACCAAATGCCTATAGAGTTCATCGTCAAAAGCGTATCGTTCTCTGTATAGCTTCCAATTGTCTTTTTCGTAATTCTTTGTCCCATCAGTGATCAAGCTTAATATTGTAGGATATGGAACTGGGAGGTTATAATGGCGTATTAGTGCACCGTACCCAACTAAGGTCCCTTCTTCTGGAGCTTTCCTCCCGTTTACAACTTGAATTCTTATAGAGATAGCTGAATGTGTCATATTTTATATGGTTACAAAATACGGAAAAACAAGTAAAATCGTGGAATAATGGTTAATTTATGTGTTTATTTTGGAAAAATAGGTAAATGATGTGTTGTGGAAAAGTGGGTAAAGATCTGGAAAACAAAATATTTTTATAACCAGAACTGGAAAAGCATGTGCTCCGATAAGAAAATACACTGTTCAATGGAATGGAATATATGAAATTCGAAAATTAACCGTAATATATCAAATCCTTATTTTAAACTGTTTATAAATTCTTACAATTTAACTTAACAGTACCTTTTGAAAGTCACCTATTTGGATAAACTAATAATGAAATACTGTGTAGAAAAGTTAAATTAAAACTGAACTTTCGTTACTGGATGAATCTCCCACGAGTCTTTTGGTTTATACTGGCCAGGCCCAACTGCACCATCTCTGTGACAAATATCATAATACAAAGCACCTTCAACAGACATTTTAACTGGATTTCTAAATTGGATATATCCTGACTTACAAAGCTCTCCGAACTTACTTTCAAAATCTACTCTTGCCTTCTTAAGTAATGCATAATGAAGGCTTGTACTTTTCGGAAGACCTGAAAGTTCAATATTGAAAAGTACAGACTCACTTAGTTTCTTATGACTACCTAGAATGATATGAAAATCATTATCCGGTTCACGCTTGATAAAATGGATGTAGCAGGTATTAATTCTTACTATTCTTTTTTCTTCTTTAGCTCTGAAAGCTGCCCATACATTTCCCGCAATTTCAGATTGATTTCGCATATAATTAGCAGTTGGGAGCGTATTCAGCATATGTGGCAAGTAATCAAACACTTCAGTATTTGAAGTAGGTACTGATGTTTTTACTTTTCCACGCTGCTTCCCTAAAAAATTATCATGCTCACATGCCAAATTCCCTTTTTCGAACAGTTCGATTTCTTCCATTAAATTGCTATCTAATATGGCAGATTTTTCTGCGTGATAGCCTTCGATCCATTCTCCTTGA
The DNA here is from genome assembly GCA_047639575.1 of Parvicellaceae bacterium. Lineage (GTDB taxonomy): Bacteria > Bacteroidota > Bacteroidia > Flavobacteriales_D > Parvicellaceae > JBLIOB01. The sequence continues at coordinate 3,097 of JBLIOB010000243.1, read as the reverse complement.
AAAAAATCTACTTCGATTGCTTCACCATTATCATCATAAAGAATATAAGTAGTGCTGTCAACCAATGACGCTTCAGCGTACAATTCAAATTTTGGAACTACTTCAATTGAATCATTTACAACTAAAACATCATCTGGAAGATTTTCTTCAGATTCACATCCTGAGACTACTAGGCACACAATGGCCAATAAAATTGCTAAATACTGTTTCATTATTTTACTTTTTTACGCTTAATATTATAAGTAATACCGACAAAACCTCCTCCGGCAAACTTTTCATAAGTTGATAGCTCTGTCAACTCTGGATCGACTACATCTGGAACCTCGCCATCAAGCGAGATGGATCTTGACAATGCAGTCTTTTTGCCAAATGCATACCCTGCACTTATAGAGAGTGACTTGGACTTACCCATTGAAACAGAAAAACCAAAAAGGTATCTAGTCTTAGCATCCAATGGAGAAAGAGCTGCGCCCGCCACAAAGCCAAGATCAACAAAGGGGTTTACTTCGTAATCCAAATGTATCAGCCCGCCCAACGCAATATCGAATTTAGGGTTGTCTTCAGCAACAATTTCTGCATAAGTAGTATCATCCTTATCATCCAAGAGAATATACTTTGGACTGAATATAGAATTACCAAAAAGTCCAGTTGAAAAATCAACTTTTACTTTACCAGTTTGATAAATATCAAATGAAGTATTTAAAATCGTGTCCTTAGTGTTGAATCTATTTATGATCATCACCTTGGCTGTAGTTATGTCCTTCCTAGTTTTGTGCTTTTTAGATTTATAATCTAGTTTGATCTTTTTAATATCTGCCTTGATTATTGATAACATACTCTTTACATTCTTCTCATTTTCCGTAACCCATTTGTAGCTTTCTGTTAAACTTGCTACGAAAAAAATATTTTGGTCGTTAGAGCAACAGTTCTCACACGATGCTTTATAAAGTTCATAGATGGTTTTAATCTGTACCATTTCTTTCATTATTACAGCCGCCAGGGTATCAATCTTTTGAGAGTCGACCACAGTAACGCCCCAACTATTGCAGAATGTACTTCGAAGCCCTTTTGCATGGGCAGCAATCGCTGTTGGATTAGTAAGGTTTTTCATTACCAACTTAGCATATGGTGCTTTAGATTTTGTTATGGGTTTCATTCGATTGACAGAATTACTTATTTCAAATTGAATTTGATTAAGATAAAGCTGCCTTATTAATTCCTTGTCGATTTGTGCAGGCGGGCTCACTTCTTTAGGAACTACACTTGTATCTAATGATACCATCTCAATTTCTCCATTCATAAGCACATCAGAAGAGATATTTGAAACAAAATCTAAAGATGTAGCGATGCCTGGTACGAACTTCAATATGGCAGGTAAGTCGCTCGAAAGGTTATAATCTTCATATTTGACTGTAACATTATAGGCCGCTGAACTTGCAGATTCAATGTGAACATTGAAACTTTGCTTGTGATGGACGAAATCACGCGAAACTTCTAATTCTTTTTCTTTTTTATTAAACTTTGTTTTCACATGCTGTTTCTGGGAAAAGCTCACAAAGCTTAGTCCAATTAGAAAACTACTAAATAAGATCTTTGATATCATAACTGAATTTTAATTTTTATACAACACCAAAAGCAGTAGAACTAGGGTGTTTTGAAAAGCTTAAGAAATAGTTGAGTACGCCTTGTCAAAATTCAATGGCCGAATATAATCCAATACTATTGTCTTAAATCGAAAATCCATTAACATTCTGTTCACAACTGAAAAAACCAGGTCTTTTAACTGGTAAATCCAAGTACATCCAATAGGTTCCATTTGAAATCAATCCAATACGAAACCCCCAACATTTGTTAATTCCCCCCACTAAAATTGTGAACTCGCACCAATTTCTTCATCTTTAGATAGAACCACCTAAAACCTACCTAATGAAGAAGTTCTTTTTTGCAATGCTCGGCATTGCTTTATTAAACAGTTGTGCAATTGAAGTTGAAGAACTAGACCTCGGAAATGCTACCGACTTATTTGACCAAGTTTATTCTACAGATCAAATAGCTTCACAGATTCATACGATTTCGAATGACAGAGATACTACACTGATCGGAGAAAACGGAACGGTATTTAGAATCTTTGAAAACACTTTTGTAGATGAGAATGGTGAGCCCATAGTAGGACCAGTTGAAGTAGAAATCAAAGAAGCTTTCGATAAGATGGATCTGGTAATGGGGAACCTCATCACTACAGCAGATGGTAAATTGCTCGAAAGTGGAGGCATGGTTTACATCAATGCTACGGCAGATGGAATAGAATTAAGCATGGACAATAATAAGGCTATCGGTGTTGCTGTTCCAACTGAAAAAGTAGATCGGAAAATGAAGATCTATGATGCTGAACCTTGTGATTCAGAGGATACACCTTGCGCAAGCATGAACTGGACCGATCCAAAATCTACATTAAACAAGAAAGTAAAAACGGAGCAGCGGCAGCAATACACCGTATGGTATACTCCAAACCCAATCTACTCGGAAGAAGAGATGGACAAATTCTTTGATTACCTGTGGAGCACTGATCTATGGAAATCAAAAAACAAATTGGTTAAGCACAGAGGCACGGAGATTATGATCAAATATCACACATCAGAACCAATCACCATAATAACTACCAGATACGATGACGGAAGAATTGTACAGGAAGTATTAGCACCAAAAGGAGTAAACACATTTGTAACAGACCCCAACACGAACTATATCTTCTCTATGAACAACTTGGGCTGGACCAACATCGACAAGCTTCAAGAAGATAAACGAGATGAAGAAGTAGAGTTTGCTACTAACGTTAAGAATGACTCTGCCTTCAACACTGTTTACGTCTCCCTAATCTTTAAAGACAAAAACGTTTACCTCAACGGATACCAAATGAAAAACGGAAGCTATAGTTTCGCTCGTAGCGATAGCGAGAAAATGGTCCTCCCAGTTGGACAAGAAGCTACGCTCATGGCTACTGCTTACAAAGAAGGAAATCCGTTCTTCGCTATGCAGTATGTTGTGATTGCTGAGAGCCTTTCAGTTGATCTTGATTTAAAAGCTACGACTATGGATG
>JBLIOB010000242.1:0-6587 GCA_047639575.1 Parvicellaceae bacterium | reverse complement strand
AAAACTACCATTCCCGCTAGGTTTAGCATTTGAACCAAGCCACCATTTTTAAATGGACTGTCAATAGTCAGCTTCCCGCAGGACGAAACAGATGAAAAGGAAAATTGAATTACGTTTACGCGACTTTTTAAATGGCTTGGAGAGAACGTTGCTGATTTAAGCTTCCTCAACTTCCAGAAATATGAAAGGTCGTGTCTACGATTTGTCAATACTGACCAATCGCAATCGTTAAACCTAGTTGTTTATGAAAAAGTTAATTATCCTTTCAGTCTTTGTATCGCTGTGCCAGCTAGTAAGCGCTCAAACGCCAGCTAACTGTACGGCCACGTATGATGCCGCCTCGGATGTTACAGTTGGTGATAACCCATTTTCAATTGCCATTGGCGATTTTAATGGCGATGGAATGCAAGGCTTCGCTACAGTCAATGCTCTTGATAATGATGTCTCCATACGCTTAGGGGATGGAACAGGAAAGTTAGTTACTGCAGCAACTGCTGCTGGATCAACACCGGTTGCGAGTCTACCTGCACCGGCAACTGGAAGAGTTACTACTGGAGCTGGAGCTGGTGGAGGCGTTCAAGTTTCTGGATGGGGAACTGGCGTAAGTGGATTTGGTGCCGATAATGGTGTAACCGTAACAAACGGTAATACCGGTGGAAACCTTTCTCACGAGAACAGAATGCCATATTTGGCAATTAACTGGTGTATTTGCATGCAAGGTCTATTCCCGCCAAGGTCATAAGACAAGCGGAGTACTTATTATTGAAGCGATCTGGATTAGTCCAGGTCGCTTTTTTTGTAAAAGAGAATTGGGCCATCGTTTGTGAACACAGCAATCCTTCCACCATTAAGTTCAATTATTTTTCTGGTGTCATGACGCTCTGTGTTGAATCCAGAAACCGTGGAAGACAACGAACTAAAGTTGTTTTTGCCATCACCAATAAGTACCGTTCCAAAGCTAGCGTCAGCACTACCTTGATCAACATCAACACTGAAATTATTTCCAACTAAAAGCACGTCCAGATTGCCGTCTGAATTTATGTCAGTGCACAAAGCGCCATGTGCATAGGAGAATTGAGCTTCATTCGGAAGAGGATTCATCTTGAAGTTTCCGTCTCCAAGATTTTCAATAAACACTGATTCAAAAGTATTAGCCTCCCTTACCTGACTTTGGTTAGGAATAATGTCCGCCAACGAAGCACGGGAATAAGCTTCATAATTTTCAAATATTTTACGCACGTTTTTCATCTGTAAGAACATTTCATCCAAACTATATTTGGGCAAGTGAGCGGCATTTTTAGCAAAATAATAGGTGGTAAATGCGTCAAGATCTTTATCCGAGTTAAATTGACCGTAGAAAATCTTAGCAGGTCCATTTGAAACAGGCTTATAAGCAGTGTTAGTTCCTCTGTTTCCGGCAATTAAATCTAAGTCGCCATCATTGTCAAAATCACCGGTTTCCAATGTATTCCACCATCCTTTAGATTTATCCAGCCCAGTCGATTTGAGAGCCAGAGGCCCGGTTTTTGATGCTTGAAGAACCATGATTTCTGTCCACTCACCGGCAATTACTAATTGCGATTCTGAGAGCGCTACAGCACTGTTTATTATGCCAAAGTCTCCTCCTTTAGGCAATAAATCTGGCCGATTTTCTAATTGACCGTTTTTGTTCTCAAGCAAATAACTTTTTCCGGCTGTTGGATAGGCATTGTAATGAACAAAACCACCAACAAATAGATCCATGTCACCATCTAGGTCAAAATCGAATGGGGCAACACAAGATGTGGGTGTATTCAATATTAATTGTTCCTGTTTCGTGAAATGTCCTTTACCATCGTTCAAGTAAATTCGGTCTTGAAACAAATTTGAATCGGGAGTTTCATTACTTCCACTCGAAACATATAAATCCTCAAACCCATCACCATTCAAATCGAAGAACGCACAACCACCATCTTCAAACTTAGAATCCATAACAAAGGCATTATTGCTCTTTTTGAGAAAAGACCCATTTTTATTTTGTAAAAATAGGACTCCTGGTGAGCCTGTGCTGCCAGTCACGAACATGTCGAGCAATCCATCTTTGTTCACATCAGCAGTGGCTGTAAAAGGCCCTTTATTGGATTGAAAGTGTTCCATGAGTGGTTCCTGCTTGAAATCGAGATATAGATTTTCTTTATGCGTCCATTGTAAAGGAGCTTTTTTTATTGGGGAAACGAGAAATTCAGTTTTTTCTTTTCGTGCTGTTACCTTAATAGCATCATCGAAATCTAGAACAATGCGTTCATTCGACTCTACGGCAACCACTGTTTGAGATTTTCCACCAGGCCAATGAACAATTACACTATCAATCGATTTTGAGTCTCCTAATCCAAAATGAAGTGTAGGATCAACAGAAGATAAAAAGCCTCTGTATGGCGAGCACTCTTTTACTTGCTCAGATCCTGGGGTAAAAACAGAAACACGGGCTCCGAATCCATCTTGATTCATCTTCGGCCCTTTTAGTTTTATTTGAATAAAATTTTTGGGACTAATTTTTTCAGAATTATTTCGATAAAGGAACGAGGGTTCATTGAAGTTGTTGACAATCAAATCTAAATCTCCGTCCAAATCCAAATCTGCATAGGCAGTACCATTGGAATGAGAAGCTTGTGATAATCCCCATTCTTGAGCTTTATTGTCAAATTGAAGATTGCCAGTATTGCGAAAGGCGTAATTAGATATTTTAGTAGAAGTCATTAAATTGATCAGGTCGAGCCTTTTAACATTTGGTAATCCGCCAGCAGCATCAACTGCTTCCACTGACCTATATTTGATGTAGTCTCTATCTGTAAGGTCTTTGTAATGCCCATTTGAAATGAAAAGATCTTGCCAGCCGTCATTGTCAAAATCTGCGAAAAGAGAAGACCAGCTCCAATCCGTTTGAGATACATTTGCCAATTGCCCAATTTCGCTATAAGTTCCATCTCCATTGTTCAGTTGCAGCATATTTCGCTCTATTTGATGATGATAGCCATAACTTACACCGAGGTGGTATGAATCAAAGGATTTGGCGCTGTGCATTTGTTTCTGGCGATAACTACCCTCAGGGGTCATGTCAACATTTATTAGGTCCAAATGGCCATCATTGTTTATGTCACCGATGTCCATTCCCATCGCACTGGCGGGGATATGACTGAAATACTGCTCTATTTGGTCAACAAACCTGCCATTTCCTTGGTTGATGTACGCATGATCTTTAGATGAAAAGTCATTGCTAATGTATAAATCCATTAACCCATCTCTGTTAATATCGGTGGCCATGGCGCTCAAGCTAAAGTCATTGTTTTCCATTTGAGAGTTGGCGGTAACGTTCACGAACTTTCCGTTGTCATTTCGATACAATTGATCGGCACTGAAGTCTCTCCACATCGAATCATTTTTTTTAACCGTTCCTTCGTTTTTGTTGATATCATAAATGGTAAGGGCATTGGCAAAGTCAACTCGATGGTTCATCACGAACAAATCGAGATCGTTGTCGTTGTCAAAATCGAAAAAGATAGATTGGTTCGAAAAACCTTCGTCTGCTATTCCATATTCTTCCGATTTATCTGTAAACGTATTGTCCTGGTTGTTGACCAGCAAAACATTGGACCTCATCTTTGGATCCTTACTTAAGGATCTACATAAATAAATGTCTTGAAAACCATCTCCGTTAATGTCCACAAAAGAAACATCTGTTGTGAACCCTCTTTGGAAAATATTTGCGCTCTCAGAAATTTGTTCAAATTTCATGTTTCCTTTATTCAAGAAAAGACGTCCACCAAAAATATTACCCGTCATAAAAACATCAGGTAAGCCATCATTATTAATATCCCCTATACCTACGCCCGCACCGTTGAAGTAGTTTTCATAAGCGAGCACATTCACCGTTTCTGATACCTGGACCTCGTTAAGGAAAAAGAATCCTGATTCCTCTTTATTGAGCAAAGTAAACAGAGGTAGTTTTGGCGCCTCTTCAACAACTATTTCATCAACTGGCTTAACCGGTATTGGGTTATCGCCACAACCGCTAATAAACCCTGCGATTGCAAATAAAAAGATGAGTTTCAATATCTTCAAAATGGATTAGCTTTTAAATGTGAAGTCGTTAATTGTCCCACTTGAGCTCCTTGTTCTACGCCAAGGTCGATTGCCGGGGCAAAATGAATCCCACCATAAAGCCTACTTATCGCTGCCTCATCCGATGCCGCTTGGAAAGAAGGAAACGATCTTGGAGGCATTCCATAAGGGACTTCTGTAGAATCTATAAAAGCATAGTTGTCCCCGAAAAAATGAGTTAAAACAGTAGAAGCCGATCTAGACACAACACTATGACCACTCGTATATTCTGGAAAATTGGGAGTAACAAGAATTGCGCTCCAACTTGGGTCGATGTGGTTTTGAATAACCGTTACCGGACGAATATAGTTTGTAACGTATTTTCCATCCCAACAACTAATAAATGCATCAAAAATTCCAATAGATAACCCTGCATAAACATAGGCGGTTTCAAGCAAGTTTAATTCTTCTTTTTCGCAAGCCATTCTTCCGATGTTGAACCAATGTCCACCTGGAGTCAATTTCTTTTCAGAGAAAGTAATATGCCCCTGATGTTTCATCACTATCGGATTGCAATCCCAAAATTTGGCAACGGTCTCCATCGAGTCAGTTCTGTTGTTCACCACATCATAAACTTCCATCAATTCAGTATGAAACTGACTGCCTGGAGTGAGGTCATATTTGGTTGGATTAATCGGTCGAAATTGATTGGCCGAATCCAAGAAAATAGGCCGAATTGAACTCCAATGTGGTTCTAAGGCGTCTAAATAGTCAGGAGGAGTCGGTAGCCAAGACCCTATTTCTTCTTTCAGTTCGTAGTCACCAGCATTTCGAGTTTCTAAATAATTATCCGTATTTACCCATTCCATTAAATCGGGAAATAACTTGCCGCAATAGAGTTCTGCCTCTGCAAGAGATTCACTGAGTTCAGGGTTTTGTTGAATGAAATTCTTGAGTTTAGAAATCTCTGCCTTTAAATTTTTGTTGGTATACACCAATTCATTTGCAATCTTATGAAAAAGGAGAAGGGCAGAAAGTTGAACAACCACAGGATCATCATGCCGCTCAATTTTAGGGATATTGGGGTTAACATCACTAATCGGCCTTAATTCCTTTTCATTCTGAGAAAGCACCTCAAACATCAAAAGATTAGGGTAAAGGTAAATTCTGCCTGCAACCGGTGGAGGGAAAAAGTCGTTGACAATGTCAGCTTCCAAAGCGATGTTTAGATTGTGTAAAAGATCGGCCCCAAGTTCAAAAGCCGCTGCAGGCACAATAGGTTCTGCGATGTCCTCATCCGAAGAAAAGGAAACAATTACAGAAAGACAAAGCAAAACTCCGAAGAATGCAACGGTGATTTTAGTGGTTTTCAAGGGTAGTATTTTTAAAGGTACAATACGAAGGTCTTATTTGAACTCAAAAAAAGGAAACAATTAAGAGTTGATTTCTATTTATTAGATATCGGCTGCTGAGTAAGACCGTTAATTGTATTATTAAAAGTCGCATTACTAAATCGTTTAAATGAAGAAATCTGGAGGTTATATTGATTTGGGAATACCCTTAATTCGAGTGATTTAATTGCCAATTTTATGGATTTGATCGAACATGAATTATATTTGGCCTCGCGTAAGTCACTCAATATAACTTGCTTATGAAATTATTTAACACTAAACGACAGTTTCGTCTGTTGTTAATTTGCCTTATTTTTATATGCGGAATTAATGAAGTTAACGCACAGTGTCCAAAAGCTTCTGCAGGTCACACCTTCGATATTACTTCCTTGACAGTTGGGGTTCGAACTCAAGCCTCTGCAGTTGTATGGGGTGGGGAATATGTTCAATTACAGAATGCGATACCTGGTGCAACGTATACCATAGATTTGTGCGATAATGCAGGTTCTGGGAATGCATCTCAAAACACATTTCTTACGTGCTTCGAGGCAGGGAATACAAATGTTCTTGCATTTAACGATGATTTTTGTGGTGATGATGCGCAAGTTACGTTTGTGCAACCAGCTGGAATAACAGGTATCGATGCACAGGTTAGTATGAATGGATGCGGATCTTACGCAACTAATAATAACATGTGGATTACTCTGGATAATGCCCCAGTAACTTGTACCGACCCAACCACCCCATCAATAACACCAACGGCAAGTACAATTTGTCCTGGTAGTACAACAACATTAACAATTTCAGGAACATTAAACGATGCAACAGCATGGCACGTTTACACAGGTTCATGCGGTGGAACTCAAATAGGTACTTCAGCAACAAATAGTTTTGTCGTATCACCAAGTTCAACAACAACATATTATATTCGTGGAGAAGGCGGTTGTGTAACAGCAGGATCTTGTGGGTCAAGAGCTGTAACAGTAAATTCATTAGACAATGCCTCGTTCTCATATAGTACTTCAGCTTATTGTCTGTATGCTTCAGATCCAACACCAACAATTACAGGGTTAGGAGGCGGAACATTTAGTTCAACAGGAGGATTAAGTATTAATGCAG
>JBLIOB010000241.1:0-6595 GCA_047639575.1 Parvicellaceae bacterium | reverse complement strand
CATTGTGTGTGGCCAGATTATTTACAAAATTATTTGGATGAATTTTGCTATAAACATAATCGAAGGTATTTTGGAGAAAAGGTCTTTGACAGGGCATTAATAGCTGCCGTTTCTTTTACTTGGTATTAATTTACTGGTAAAGACACCGATACGCATTTAAATTTATTCTTTTATTTGCTAAAAGACTCCAGATCAAGTCTGGAGTTAAACAAAACAGCAATAAGGGCTCGAAAGAGAACTTCCTGGTTCTAATGCGCGGTGTTCAAGTAATCTATATTCCCTTACTTATTCTCCTGGAAAAACCGGTTTCCTTTTTTCTAAGAAAGCAGTAGTTCCTTCATAGAAATCTTTCGTTCCAAAACACTTTCCAAATTCATCGATTTCTCTTTGATAACCATCTTCTCCTGCGGAGTATTGAGCGTTTACAGATTTAATAGCACTAGAGATGGCAACAGGAGAATTTTTTGCAATTCTTGACGCTATCTTATGTGCCAAAGGCATCAATTCATCTTGTGGAGTTATGTGATTCACCAAACCGATGCGATGAGCATCCTCAGCTCCAATCATACCTGCAGTCATGATCAATTCAAAAGCTCTTCCCTTACCTACTAACTGCGCTAATCTCTGCGTTCCACCGTATCCTGGAATTACTCCCAGAGACACTTCCGGAAGTCCTAACCTAGCGTTATCCGATGCAACTCTAATGTGTGCACACATCGCTAACTCTAAGCCTCCTCCTAATGCAAATCCGTTAACTGCCGCAATTACAGGGGTCGTTAAATTCTCTACCACATTAAATAGACGGTCATGACCGTCAGCACTTAAGTTCTTTCCTTCCACAATTGAAAAATCAGCAAACTCTTTAATGTCTGCCCCAGCTACAAAAGCTTTTTCACCTGATCCAGTTATGATAATTGCCTTCACTGTTTTGTCTGCTTCAGCTGCTTGTATCGCCTGACCAAGTTCCCTTATGGTCTCGGTGTTTAACGCGTTTAGTTGGTCTGGTCTGTTGATAGTAATCGTTAGAACAGCTTCTTTTTGTTCTTCTAAGATATTATTGTAACTCATTGTTTTCTGTTAAATGCTTAGGCAAAGAAACAAAAAATGATGTTTCATTTGGCGGATTTGTTTCGAACCATATTTTTCCCTGATGATTCTCTACGATACTTCTTACCATGGCTAATCCTAACCCTGATCCTGAAGATTTTGTAGTGAAGTTCGGTTCGAATATTTTATCCTCTTTGTCCTTAGGGATTCCAGTTCCGTTGTCTTTGATCTGAACCGTAATTTTATAATCAGTTTCTTCTAAAACAACCACAATTTCACCTTCACGACCATCTGGGACAGCTTGGATTCCATTTTTAATTAAATTATTAAAAACGCGAGTTAGCTGTTCGCTATCTCCTTGAACCATTAATGCGTCCATCCTACTATTATTGGTGAAATGAATTTTTAAACCCTCCGTTTCTGCAAAGAGTGCAATCGTGGCTTTCAATATTTTTATTACATCTATCTCTCCTATTTTCGCCTTCGGCATTTTAGCAAAATTGGAAAACTCATTCGCAATACTTGTGAGTGTATCAATCTGACGAATCATTTTATCAGAGAATATTTGCATCTTTTCATCAAAGTCAGGGTCATCTGGTTGGATTGCTCTTTGCAAATGTTGTACACTTAGCTTCATCGGAGTAAGCGGGTTTTTAATCTCGTGCGCTACTTGCTTGGCCATTTCTCGCCAGGCACTTTCACGTTCCGATTTTGCCAGCTTCACGGCACTAACCTCTAACTGCGAAATCATCTTGTTATACTCCTCCACCAACGAACCAATTTCATCCGTTCCTTTCCAACTGATCGGTTCGTTTTTTTTATTGATCCCAATGCTTTTGAATTTTTCCCGAATAACTCTCAAAGACTTTGTGATGTAATTAGAAAGGAAGTAGGCCAATAGGAACACCGCAATCAATAAGAAGGCATATACGATTAACAAAGAAGTTAAAAACTCCTGTACTTCTCTTTTGTTAGCAGCATCGGATCTTGAATAAGGCAAGTTTATAATGCAAATTTTCTTGCCTTCATCTGTTTTCACATAGGAAAAAGTGGATAAGAAGATTTGACCTTCTTGATCATGTTCAACTACAACGTGACCATCTTTTTGAAGTTTTTTGAATACATCGTCTTTAACAGTTTTTAGAAAAAATTCGGGATCAGAAGTATCCATGTGGGATGACATTAATATTTCGCCACGATTATTAAAAATATTGATGTTCAAGTTATTGACATCTGCTATCTCCAAAATTTTATCCGCAAACTCTTTGATGTATGTGTCCATGTTTTCTTCAAGATCGTTGTCTTTTAGAAAATACTGAATGGTAGAAATCACTCTTTCTTCTTGTCTAGAAAGTCTTTTAGAGTGATAGTCATCGTTTTTACCTTTGAAATGGTAAATAGTGAACACCCCGGTTACGATCATGGAGATTAGGATCATCACAATCATCGAAAAATAAATCCTCGATCGAAGACTTGGGTTCGTTAATGACATGGTTTAAAGTTAGTTTTTTTCAGGATCGGATACATCAAAAATTAAACCAAAATCTTAGCAATAAAAAAACCCTTTCGATCAAAGTCAAAAGGGTTTACTAATACGTATATGTTATGCTTATCCAGCTAATGCTTCAGCACCACCAACAATCTCAAGGATTTCATTAGTAATAGCCGCTTGACGAGCTTTATTATAGAATAACGTAAGATCTTTCTTCAAGTCTCCAGCGTTGTCTGTTGCTTTATGCATCGCTGTCATCCTAGCACCATGCTCAGACGCATGAGAATCTAGAATTGCTTTGTAAAACTGAACCTTTAAAGATTTTGGGATTAAGTCATCCACGATCTCCGTTTTGTTCGGCTCAAAAATATAGTCTCCTGACGAACTTCCTTCAGTTGCTTCCGGAGGAAGTACAGGTAAAAATTGTTCTGGAGTTACAATCTGAACAGCTGCGTTTTTAAATTTGTTGTAAATAACAATAACTTCATCAAAAGTCCCCGCAACATACGCTTGCATGATTGTTTCAGCAACTGGAGCAACAGTCTCGAATTCAACGTTATCCCAAACTTCTTCTAAATCAGTAGGAAGATCCCCTTGATTAGCGATTACTCCTTTACTTTTTAATAAATCTCGAACTTTTTTACCAACTGTTAAAACAGATACATTTTTATCAGCGTATTCTTCGGTTTGTAAACGAAGACATTCTTTTACGATGTTTCCGTTAAACCCCCCGCACAAGCCTCTATTAGAAGAAACCGCTACTAAAAGAACGTTTTTAACTTCTCTTTGCGCGGAATAAACTCCATCCGAAGTATCCAAGCTAGCGGTTAAGTTTCCTAAAATCTCTTGCAACTTCTCCGCATATGGTCTCATATCCGTGATTGCATCCTGAGCTCTTTTCAACTTAGATGCAGATACCATCTTCATTGCTGAAGTAATCTGCATAGTTGAATTCACCGAGGTGATTCTAGTTCTTATCTCTTTTAAGTTTGCCATTGTAAATGGTTAATTGTGAAAGGACAAAAAAGTCCTTATCCAGTCACGTTAAACATTAATATTTTGCAGAAAGCTCAGCAGCAACCGTCTCAATAGTTGAGATTACGTTGTCTGTCAATTTCCCTGACTTCAGCTCTGCTAACACATCAGCATGCTTTGTTTTCATAAATGCTAAAAACTCTTCTTCAAAGGCTTTCATTTGTTTCACTGGCACCTTAGAACATAATCCTTTTGTACCAACGTAAATGATTGCAATTTGCTCTTCAACCGTTAATGGCGATCCTTCATTCTGCTTTAAGATCTCAACGTTTCTAGAACCTTTGTCAAGTACTGCTTTTGTAGCGGCATCTAAATCAGATCCAAACTTAGAGAATGCTTCTAGTTCTCTATATTGTGCTTGATCCAGTTTCAATGTACCAGCTACTTTCTTCATTGACTTAATCTGCGCGTTTCCACCAACTCTAGATACAGAAATACCAACGTTAATTGCCGGTCTAACTCCTGAGTTAAATAAATCCGACTCCAAGAAAATCTGACCGTCCGTAATCGATATTACGTTTGTTGGGATATATGCAGATACATCTCCAGCTTGCGTTTCAATAATTGGAAGAGCAGTTAAAGAACCTCCACCTTTTACCATGGACTTCATGATGTCTGGTAAGTCATTCATACCTGCTGCAATCGTGTCTGAAGCATTTATTTTTGCAGCTCTTTCTAATAATCTAGAATGCAAGAAGAATACATCTCCTGGATATGCCTCACGTCCTGGAGGTCTTCTTAAAAGAAGTGATACCTCACGGTAAGCAACAGCTTGTTTAGATAAATCATCATAAACAATCAATGCAGGTCTACCTGTATCTCTAAAAAATTCACCAATTGCTGCTCCAGTAAATGGTGCGTAAAACTGCATCGGTGCAGGATCAGCAGCATTCGATGCTACAACAACTGTGTAAGACATAGCTCCGGCCGCTTCTAATTTATTTACAATCCCAGCAACAGTAGATCCTTTTTGACCAATTGCTACGTAGATACAGAATACTGGCTCCCCAGCATCAAAAAATTCTTTTTGATTGATAATCGTGTCAAGAGCAACGGTTGTTTTACCTGTTTGTCTGTCCCCAATAATCAGCTCTCTTTGCCCTCTTCCAATTGGAATCATTGCATCAACAGCTTTAATACCTGTTTGAAGTGGCTCAGTTACTGGTTGTCTATAGATAACACCAGGTGCTTTTCTTTCGATCGGCATCTCAAAAGTTTCTCCCTCAATTGGTCCTTTACCGTCAATCGGCTCACCAAGTGTATTAACGACTCTACCAACTAATCCTTCACCAACGTTTACAGAAGCAATTCTTCCAGTTCTTTTGGCAATATCGCCTTCTCCAACTCCCGCTGAACCTCCTAAAAGTACAGCTCCAACGTTATCTTCTTCCAGGTTCAACACGATTGCGTTTAATCCGTTTTCGAATTCGATCAGTTCTCCTGATTGAACGTTAGTTAGTCCGTAAATACGAGCAATACCATCACCTACTTCTAGAACGGTACCTACTTCTTCCAATTCTGCTTCAGATTTGAATCCTGCTAGTTCTTCTCTAAGGATCGCTGAAACTTCTGCTGGTTTAACTTCTGCCATTTTTTAATTTATTAGATTAAAGACATAAGATTAAAGACATAAGATTCAAGGACTTAAGATTTTTCCCTTTCAGAAATATTCTTTTGTCTTTTTTATCTATAGTCTTTTGTCTTCTTTATCTACAGTCTTTTGTCTTCTTTAATTTAATTTATAAGAACTACTTCCCAGTAACTCTTTCTTTAAGTCGTTAATTTTCTTCAATATGCTAGCGTCAATCATCTTGTCGCCAATTCGAACAACAAATCCACCAATTAGATCCGGGTTGATTGTCTCCACCAATTCAATTTCTCCTGCTACGTGCTTTTTGATTAAAGCAAGAACGTTTGCTTTTGTATCATCATTCAAAGCGACAGCTGTAGTGACATTTGCTACTACTAAGCCTTTCATCTCTTTGTATTTTGCAATAAAATCAATTGCAATAAACTGTAGAAGTTCTTCTCTCTTTTTCTTGGTAAGTAAGCTGATTAAGTTTGATGTGATTTCGCCAGTTTGACTAGCGAATATTTTATCAAGCACCGTAAACTTTTTATCGCCTTTAATAATTGGGCTTTTCAAAAGCCTTTTTAGCTCATGACTCGCATCAATTGTATTCGAGACTAGCTCCATATCTGCGTACACAGTATCTAACTGACCTTTCTCTTGAGAAAGCTCAATCAACGATTTTGCATACCTACTTGCGGCTCTGTGTCCTGCCATAATTCTTTAGATTATAGATAAAAGATTAAAAGGCATAAGACATTCGTGAATGTCATCTTTTGTCTTTCTTCTTTTGTCTCTCTTCTTAATTAAGGTTTACCTCTTCAATAAGGTTGTTTACTAATTCTTGCTGTTTCTTATCGTCTGAAAGTTGTCCTTTTACAACTTTCTCAGCAACTTCAATTGACAATGCAGCTACTTGAGTTTTTAGTTCTGTGATAGCAGCAGTTTTTTCCATTTTAATGGTTTCCCTGGCGTTATCCATGATCTTGTCAGCTTCAGATTTTGCAGCATTCTTTGCTTCAGCAACAATTTCGTCTTTTGTCTCTCTAGCTTCTTTCATCAACTTATCACGCTCCGCTCTTGCTTCGTTTAATAAATCTTCATTGCTAGATTGCAATTTGGCCATTTCTTCCTTCGCTTCTTCAGCAGCAGAAAGCGCACCTGATATTGCCTCTTCTCTAGCAGACAATGCTTTAAGAATTGGTTTCCACGCTTTCCATCTAAGAATGATGATTAGCAGCAACAATACAATCGCTTGCCATACTACGAGGCCAAAATTTGGTGATATTAATGGATTATCCATGTTATCTTTTTTTAATGTTTTTTGTATAAACTTTAATAAAGAAAGTCCAACCGCCAACCGCGGTTGGTACTTTCAAATTTGATAAGATTACTCAGCAATCATTCCAACAACGATTCCGAAAAGTGCAGCACCTTCAACAAGTGCAGCA
>JBLIOB010000240.1:0-6597 GCA_047639575.1 Parvicellaceae bacterium | reverse complement strand
AAATCCCGGCCGGGTTTTCTGAAATATCAAATTTCGCGATCATGTCAGACCCTAGAGGATATTTCGCGATGATTTTCCCGGAAATGTCAGCTAAGAAGACTTCCGTTGCCTCACCTTTTACTTCTACCGTTAAATTCCCCCACGTTGGATTTGGCCAGATTTTAATTTCATCGACTACTGGAATTTCAGGATAATCCCAATCATTATTACTCAAAGTATCTGGTACTTCTGCAAACAAAGTATCAGGAACTATCGCTCTAATACTGTCCTGGAATGCTAATAAAACAGAGTCTACAACTACTATATTAATAATGTCTTTTACTACCACAGTGTCCTGAACAACCATTTCCGTTATATCCTCACTACAATCTGGCACAAACGTATACTCTTGAATTAATCGCTGCATAAGCTTGTTCAATTTTTCAACTTGATATTCATCAATTGTAGGTTTTGCATGAGGATCACCTATTCCACTATCATCTGTTAGAAATACATAAGACGAGTTGGTTAATAGAGCTGCTGCCCTCATTAAATACTCTAAACTCTCTTCAGTTCCATAATTTGCACTAGCTACCACCGGAACAATCCGAATCCCTTTTTCTGCTGCTTGAGCTATGTACTTTGCCATATTCGCTTTTGTCAGACTATCTTTTCCAGGCGGCTCATCTAAAAACAAAAATGCGATTCTAGCTCTAGCTTCATCGCTCCAATTCAATTGATCAATCCCCACATAAAGTGCAGAATCAACCACTTCTGCCCCACCTTGTGCCGCACTTTGCTCCTTTATAAAATTTCCAATTGATGATTCGTCTTGCGCAAAATCTGCATATTTGAATGAATAGTCATTACCAGAGCATCTGTAAAAAACACTAGCTGTTCTAAAATTTAATTTCGAATGTTTTGTTTTCGCTTGTGCAATGATATCTTCCATCTCACTTTGCAAGTATTTGATTTCATCTTTCATCGATCCAGTTGCATCTACAATAAAAGCAATGTCAACATTATCTGAGATGTTACATTCCATTTGAACGGTCATTCTATTGATTCCTTCTTCAAATAAGGTTGGCTTTTTTAAAGTTTGTTTCTTGCCATTCACTGCTGCAATAATTTTATGACCTTCTTCACCGTTACCCCATAACTCTGCAGACCCTGTGTTATTAGTTCTTGCTTCCCACAAGACTTTGTCGTCTTTATTTACTAATTGAACTGGAATATCAACAGCAGGCCTACCCTCTCCAGTAAGAACCTGAAGCGAATGTCTATGCGTGGGATTGATTTCCCAAAGTCTACTATATAAATCAAAATCAGCTTCCGCAATATGTTGCCACATTTCATATTTATCAAAATCAGAAAGCTCTGCTCCAGTCAACTGGCCAGAAGAAAAATCTTTCTCTTCAATCAATTTTAATTCATCTGCAACTAAAAATCTAGAATCGGTTCCACCAACTAACAAGCTGTTAGTTTTGTCTTTCTTCTTTGTTTGGTATGCCGGATTATTCTGTTGGTTGAACTTTCCTGAAACCGAAGTTGGGTTCGGAACAGAAGTAAAATTCTGTTTGCTTAATTTATTTATGGTGCGTGTTTTCACTCCGATTCCGTTACTAGGTCCAGAGCCAGATCCATTACCTGCCGGAGATACATAACCTTTAACTACGGCTGATTCTGCTGAAGACGACTTAACAGTTACTTCCTTAACCCTTTGCTGGTAAGAGTGATCCTTTCGTTCAAGAAGCTCAAGTCGAATTTTTGATTCAGATTCTTCCACTTGTATCCTAGAGGTATCTGCAGGTACAAGGCTGGTGTCGTTTTGAGAATAAGAAAGCTGTAAAATAGCTAATAAAGTAAGGAGTGAAATTGCTCTTTTCATTTGGTTTTAGTTTGGATGTATCCTTTACAGATCTTTTGCATTAAAAGAGTATGAGACCTGCAACATTAACTATTACACTTCTAATTCTAATTTCGTTCATTTCGTGCGATGCCCAGATAAAAAGTACAAATTCTACAGAAATCGAATATATTGATAAGAAGCATCAACTGCCCCCCTTCCCCGACTCAGCGGCATTCAAGATCAAGGCAATAAAAGAACTGGATACTACAGTTCAACCATCTACTTTTAAAACACCGGTAGATCGTCTGGAAATTATTACCAACCTTGAAGCCAAGATTAATTCTGGCGAGTTTCTAATAGTTCATGTTTTTGTACCCTTATGCGATAATGAACATCAAGGAATTGTACCAACATCTGCAAGCATTGGAAATGGAATGGATGCCTATCGAAACTTATATTGGGGAACTAGTAAAGGAATGAAACGTTTTTTTAAGGAACGTCCCGATTGGAAAATGATTGGTAGCGAAAAGAACGTAAATGTCAATGTTTTGGATAGAGCAATATTTGAAAAATCATTTCCAAACAAAGCAAAGGTAAGACTGATAATGGATGCGTACCGAGGAGATAAAATGAAATTATGTTTAGAACATTATTTTATGGCGCTGGCAGGAATAACTAATGATTCAATAACTCTTGATTCAATTGCTTACCCCGCATATGGCCATGCCGATCTCATCATCTTCAATGGTCACAACGGATTAATGGATGAGGATCCAAAGTCATACGCTAATAAGGACTCGAGACCTAAAGATGCCGTTTCAATTTCATGTATTAGTAAATCCTACTTCAAATCATTTTGGGATGAGTCTGGGAGTTATCCATTGGTAATGACATCAGGATTAATGTACCCTGGTGCTTTTTGCACGGAGTTCATTATTAACGATTGGGCTATGTTAAAAGATGCAGAACATTGCAGAGCCGCTGCAGGAAAAGGCTACTATAAATACAAGCCAAAAAGTGGTCCAAATGGAAGTAATAATTTGTTTACCACCGGTTGGTGATTTTTAAGAGTTGAAGGATAGAA
This sequence comes from Parvicellaceae bacterium, assembly GCA_047639575.1. Classification (GTDB taxonomy): domain Bacteria; phylum Bacteroidota; class Bacteroidia; order Flavobacteriales_D; family Parvicellaceae; genus JBLIOB01. The sequence continues at coordinate 3,685 of JBLIOB010000240.1, read as the reverse complement.
GGGTTTAATGATTGAAGGATAGAATGATTTGATGGGAATATCAAACATTAGAACACCGAACAATAGAACATCGAATTTACCGCAACAGTCCGAAAGCCACCATAAGATTATGTGATTCGGGAACCTTCTTGTCCCTCTCCGAAGACCGAAGCAAATTGCGAAGGTTTTTAGGGGAAAATGAGAAAGCAAAACTTTCGAAAAAGGGGACAGACAAGAATATAGAACACCGAGCACCAAACATCATTCACCAAACCTCTTTCTCTTTCATCAATTAAAAAAACTTTCACACCCAATTAAACCTTTTCATATCTTCATGGTCAAACCTACAGAACCCTCAAAAAAAAGAGTTATGAAAAAATTATTGAAAATAACATTAGGATTAAGTTTAGCAGTTTCAATTATGTCATTTACGTATGCGGATAAGCACGGAGATTGGCAAAAACTAGGAATGAGAGTAGTAAACATGAAAGCCGATCATGATGTAATTCCGGTAACAGCATTTAAAGGTGCCTTTACGAAATTGAAGTTTAAAGTAAAAGGTGCCCCGATCCACGTGAATAACGTAAGAGTCATATTCGGAAATGGAGAAGACATGAACATTAAAGTTGGTCGTAAAATAATGGCTGGAACTGAATCTAGAGTATTCGATTTACCAGGAAACAAAAGAATTATCAAGAAAATAAACTTAAACTATAAAACGGTGCCTACATTTAAAGGAAAAGCCGTAGTAGTAGCATGGGGTAAGCACTAACCTCAAACAAACAGACTTAAGAAAGGTTGTTCATTAATTGAACAGCCTTTTTTTATGGTTAATTATTTCTTTCATCTATGGAAATAGAATAATTTAATACTCGATTCATTGAACTTAACTTGTCACAGAGTTTACTGGCTTTAACTGAAACTTCGATCTTAATCAAATGAAAATCCTGCTCAACAACACAAAGGCAATCTTTATCTTTTTATTGCTTTTAACTTCTTCAAGTATAATCGCTCAAACGCTAGCCGAACATAAGTTCTACGGCAAGTACACTAAAGTGTATAAATTGGATAGTACTCAAGCGAGAATGTTGTACCAATTGAGAACTGTTACGGATACGATCGATTACTTTTCAAATTTGGATTCGGTATATGAAACGGACAGTGCATTTAAAATATCTGGACTTCAAAAAGGACATTACTTAGTTGCATCAGCCAAAGGACATCAAGTGAACTATAAGAGCCATGAAAATCAGTATTTCAAAATTAAAACATACGGATATAATAGAGAAGCATGGGTTATCATCTCAGACTACAATGGGAAAATATTAGAAGATGCTGTAGTTCACATTCGAGGTAAAGAATATTTATTTAGAGAAGACTGTGGCTGTCATCCAGTTCCGGGTGTAAAAGGTAATGGTTGGACTAAAGTCACCTTCAAAAATGAGTTTACTTATTTGAACTTGAATGGGTACAAAGCACCTCGCAATGGCTATCGCAATAAGAAAACAAAATTCAAAAACGCAAATAAATTATTCTCAGACGTTCGAATTCTACCTGGATACACGGCATTCAACCAGCCGAAATATCACCTTGGGGACACGGTAAAGATGAAGGCATTCTTAGTGAGTGAAAAGGAAAGCCTTGGAAAAGAAAAACTAAAGTGGTTATTCTTGATCCAAGAAAAAAGCAGAAAAACAAGGTTGGACAAGAAGTCCATGTCTCCAAAGTACTAAAACCTGTTACAGATGGAGCTTATGTGTACAATTTTGCGGTTCCTGACACTTTCAGCATTGACACAGATTATTACGTTGAGTTTCAAACTAAAAAAGGTCAAATCTTAAAGCGAAATAATTTTCGAGTTGAAGATTACGAATTAGGCAAGACAACCTACACCGCCAATTTAACCAAACGAGAATATTATCGTGGAGATGCCGTACGCCTTAAAATGACCGCGAAAGATGTAAACGGTCTTCCTTTACTTGATGCTCACGCTAAAGTTGTTGTTAAAATGGAAAGCCTGATATACCATCACCTAGATACATTTTTCCTTGATTACGAAACACAAAAATCCGTCTTCAATTTGGAAATGATGTTGGATGTTTCAGGAGAGACATTCTTGGAATTACCTGATAGTTTATTTCCATTAATTGATGCTAACTACAGAGTTATCGTTAAAATGAATAATTCAGAAAATGAATCGAAAGAATTTTCAAGGAGGTTCAGGTTTAAATCACAAACAGAGCAGTTCAAAATTAAATTAGTTGGCGATACTATTAAAGCTTCATACCAGTATCTGTCTGAATTCGATTCAAGTTGTGCTGTTACCTTTAAATCATATAGTATAGCTGGTCTCTTAGAAGAAAAACAAGTTCAATTACCTTATCAAGAAAAGCTAGACTACACTGCAAACAAGTACGAAATAATTGATGACCAAGGAAACTTGCTTGGCCAAACAACAACCCCTTCTCGAATTAACAAACTAATCTATCCAGAAGGTAAGAGAACCCATAACCACATCGAGATTAAGCTAGTGAATGAATTGGGAATTCCGGTTAGCTATCAACTATTTAAAGGAAGAAAGAAATTTAAAGGAGGAAGGGGAACCACCATGTCTTTTGAAGAAGACAATGAATCCCTCGACTCATACTACATCATGTACTCGTTTAGATGGCAAGGGAAAGATTATGTGAAAGAAGAAGGATATCACATCAAAGAAAAAACGTTAGTCGTGGACGTAGATCAACCTGAAAAAGTATTGCCTGGAGCAACCGTGCCAATAACAGTTAAAGTAACTGACTATAAAACAAATGGCGCAGCCAATGTCAATATTACAGCATGGTCTGTCAATATGAAGTTTAACAACATCCCAACACCTGATCTTCCTGATTTCGGCCTTCAACATTTCGACATTGTTAAACCATTTAATGTCTATTATTCGAATCAATCAGCCAACGTTAATCATGGCATCACTCATGAAAACATCAAACGGCTAGATCTAATGGAGACTCCGATGTATCGATTCATCTATGGCAAAGGTGGACTGGATGTTGAGTATGATTCTATCAACAGCTCAATGGCTGAGATTACTCCTTATTTATTCAAGGACCAGGCGCTTAGATCTATACATACGATCTACCTAGATGATGAGCCACTATACATTAACAACGGCCAGTCTCCTACTGATTTTTCTTTTCGAAAGAAGCCAGGGAAATATAAATTGACGCTTCGATCAAAAGATCATATCTATACGGTCAAGGAAGTTGAATTAAAGGCACATCAAAAAGCATTTGTTTGTTTACACATTGACAGCGCATATGCCAACGAGAATGTTAGTTATGTGAAACTAGATACCATGCCTTTCATGAAAGTGGAACAAGAACGTCTAAAGACTTCCTTCCTGGTTGCCAACACTTACAATCATAATTTATTCTTCGAACAAGATAGCTTAGTCTTTAAAAGTGGGTACAACCGTAACATATGTTATGACCAAGATTACGGGAGATTTGGAACTTATGGGCCTTTCAAGAAGGGCACTGTAAATGTAATTGACGTTCAAGCCGACACTGCTTATAGTTTCTATTTTGAGCCGGGCTATCTATACACTTTTCACAAAGATACTAGTTGGGTTTCTCAGCCAATACTTTACCCTAATCCATTAGAAGCTAAAAATGCTTACGAGACAAGCGTTCAATGGAACTTTCATCAC